>NZ_JBEXTX010000096.1:0-31714 GCF_040614175.1 Amycolatopsis sp. NPDC006131 | reverse complement strand
GCGGACTCCCCGCCGCGCGATAGCGCGGCTCTAAAGATCAAAAGAGTCCTCGCCGGACGGGCAGGCTCCGGGATGACCAGGGGTTGGGCGCCTCGTCCCACCTTGGCGAGGTGGTCGCCGGGTGGTCATCCCGTCGCCTCCGGTTTGTGCATATCACCTTGAGCCAGGGCCGCAAGGTTGGCATCTCAACTCACGCGAGCACGGATGTTGCGGCCCTGGCTCAAGGTGATCGTCACGTGTCAGGCGACGGGATGACCACCCAGCTCACCTGTGTGTGCGGCCTAGCGTCCGCTGGGGCTGAGGTTCAGCATCTTCCCGGCCAGCCCACGGGCCCGCACCGAGAGCTTCTTCGCCACGTCCCGCAGCACGAGCGACGCCGGCGCCTCGGGTTCGGCGAGAACCAGTGGCGTTCCGGCGTCACCCTGCTCCCGCAGGCGCGGGTCGAGCGGCACCTGGCCCAGCAGCGGCACCTCGGAGCCCACCGACTTCGACAGCGAATCGGCCACGGTCTTGCCGCCGCCGGAGCCGAAGATCTCCATCCGCTCGCCGGACGGCGTCTCCAGCCAGGACATGTTCTCGATGACCCCCGCGACCCGCTGCCGCGTCTGCATCGCGATCGCGCCGGCCCGTTCGGCGACCTCCGCCGCGGCCTGCTGCGGCGTGGTCACCACCAGGATCTCCGCGTTCGGGATCAGCTGGGCCACCGAAATGGCGATGTCACCGGTGCCCGGCGGCAGGTCCAGCAGCAGGATGTCCAGGTCGCCCCAGAACACGTCGGCCAGGAACTGCTGCAGCGCACGGTGCAGCATCGGGCCGCGCCACACCACCGGCGTGTTGCCCGGGGTGAACATGCCGATGGAAATGACCTTCACGCCGTGCGCCTGCGGCGGCATGATCATCTGCTCGACCTTCGTCGGCTTCTCGCGCGCGCCCAGCATGCGCGGCACCGAGTGGCCGTAGATGTCCGCGTCGACCACGCCGACCGACAGCCCGCGCTCGGCCATCGCCACCGCGAGGTTGACCGTCACGCTCGACTTGCCGACCCCGCCCTTGCCGGACGCGACGCAGTACACCCGCGTCATCGAGCCCGGCTGGGCGAACGGGATGACCGGCTCCGCCGCATCACCACGCAGCTGTTTCCGCAGCTCAGTGCGTTGCTCGTCGCTCATCACGTCGAGCTCCACCCGGACGTCGCGCACCCCGGGGAGCTTGCCGACCGCGGCCTTGGTGTCCTTGGTGATGGTGTCCTTGAGCGGACAGCCGGCCACCGTCAGGTACACCGCGACCGTGACGACGCCGTCCTCGGCGACCGTGACGTCCTTGACCATGCCGAGCTCGGTGATGGGCTTGCGGATCTCGGGGTCGTGAACGTCCTTCAGCGCCGCCCGGACGTCCTCGACACTGGGGATCTGCTGCGTACTGGTCACCCCACCATGCTACGGACCGGTAATGGCCTCTGCCTGGGCCCTATTGCTTTTGCCACGTCGCGGCTTCGTGTTGAGGTCCTCACGCAGCTTGTCCAGCTCCCCGCGCAGGTAGTCGCGGGTGGCGACCTCGCCGACCGCGAGGCGCAGCGCGGCCAGCTCGCGCGCCAGGTACTCGGTGTCGGCCTTGGTCTGCGCCGCCCGGTGCCGGTCCTCCTCCAGCGACACCCGGTCCCGGTCGTCCTGCCGGTTCTGCGCGAGCAGGATCAGCGGCGCCGCGTACGCCGCCTGCGTGGAGAACGCCAGGTTGAGCAGGATGAACGGGTACGGGTCCCAGCGCAGGGCGGCCGCGCTCAGGTTGACGATGATCCACACGACGACGATGAGGGTCTGCCAGAACAGGTACTTCCCGGTGCCGAGGAACCGGGCCAGCCGCTCGGACAGCCGTCCGAAGCTGTCCGGGTCGATGCTGACCAGTGGACCCCGTCCGGAGCGGGGCTGGTCGAGGCGGCGCCGCGCGGTCAACTCAGGCACTGTCGATCTCCTGTCCCTCGGTGATGTCGTGCAGCCCGGTCTCGCGCCAGCGGTCGGGCAGCAGGTGGTCGAGCAGGTCGTCGACCGTGACGGCGCCCAGCAGGTGGTCCTGGTCGTCCACCACCGGACCGCACGCCAGGTTGTAGGCCGCGAAGTAGCGGGTGATCTCCGGCAGGTCGGCGTCCGGACCGAGTGCGGGCAGGTCGGTGTCCACGGCGCTGGCGACCAGCTCGGCAGGCGGTTCCCGGAGCAGGCGCTGGAAGTGCACGCACCCCACGTAGCGGCCGGTCGGGGTCTCGGTCGGCGGGCGGCACACGAAAACCAGGCTGGCCAGCGCGGCGGGCAGGTCGGGGTTGCGGATGTGCGCCAGCGCCTCGGCGATCGTGGCGTCCGGGGTGAGGATGACCGGCTCCGGCGTCATCAGGCCGCCCGCGGTGTCGGAGGAGTAGGTGAGCAGGCGCTTCAGCGGCTCGGACTCGTCCGGGTGCATCAGCTCCAGCAGCCGGCTCTGGTCGGCCGGCGCCAGCTCGGCGAGCAGGTCGGCCGCGTCGTCCGGGTTCATCGCCTCCAGGATGTCCGCGGCGCGCTCCTCGGCGAGGTGCGCGAGCAGTTCCTTCTGGTCCTCCTCGGGCAGTTCCTCCAGCACGTCGGCGAGCCGCTCGTCGTCCATCGAGTCGACCACCTCGTGCCGCCGCTTGGTCGGCAGGTCGCGCATGGTCGCGGCGATGTCGACCGCGCGCATGGTGTCGAACAGCATGAGCAGCTGCCCGGCGCCCTGCGGCTGCCCGGTGAGGTCGGTCAGGCCCAGCCCGCGCACCTCCGACCAGGGCAGGACCTGCAGCGACGACCGCCGCCTGCCGATGCCGAGCCGTCCGGAGCGCTCGCGGACGGCGAGCTTGGCCAGCACCCAGTCGCGGGTGCGGACCGGTTCCATCGCCGCGTCGGCCACCGTGACGCGCGCGTCGGTGGAGGCCAGCCGGGCCTGCGCGTCGATCAGCTGCCCGAGCACGAGGACCTCGTTGGGGCGGCGGTGGAAGCGGCGCATGTTGACCGAGCCGGTCGCGAGCGTGACGGCGTTCGGCTCGATCGCGGTGACCCGCAGCATCGGCACGAACACCCGGCGACGGGTGGCCAGCTCGACGACGAGCCCCAGCACCCGCGGCGGCTGCTGGTCGAGCCGCAGGCCGGCGACCAGGTCGCGCACCTTGCCGATGGACTCGCCGTCCGGTCCGAAGACCGGAAGGCCGGCCAGCTGGGCGGCGAAGACCCTGTTCACCATGCCGCCAACCCTATTCGAGGGCCGCCCACTCGGCGATCGCACTGAGGATCGGCACGCTGGGGAAACCACCGTGCTCGGCGGCCCACAACCAGTTGTCCACGGCCCGCACGAGCGTCCAGGCGCGGGCGCGGTCCGGGTCCAGCCCGGCGGCCAGCACCCGCACCCGTTCTTCCACTGTGGACTCTCCGAACCGGTTCCACAGCAGGGGGATCAGGCCGAACTCCGGGTCCCCGGCGATCGGCTGCGGGTCGATCACCAGCCACGGTTCCCGTGTGCCTGCGAGGATGTTTTCGTAGTGCAGGTCCTGATTGACCAGTGATGTCCCGGCTCCCGGCCCGAGGTCCCGGCACACGGCGACCGCGGCGTCGAGCAACCGCTTCGGCACCGGACCGCCCAGCCGCGCCCAGTCGGCGGGCATCTCCTCGGCGAACCGGACCGCCTCGTCCCGCAGCGTGCGGCCGAGCGGGGGAGCGGGCACGGTCAGCCGGTGCAGCAGGCCGTGCGTGATCTCCAGCGCCTTGTCCAGCGGCTCGGTGAGCAGCGAGCGGGACGCGTCGAGCCGCTCCAACAGCAGCGCGCCGCGGGCGCTTTCCAGCAGCCGCACGGCTCCCCGGCCATCCCAGGCGGACAACGCCACCGGCTCGTCGCGGGTGCCGTCGTCCTGCCAGGCGAGCTTCAGCACGAGCGGTTCGCCGTCGCGGCGCACCGGGAACACCAGCGCGGTGTACCCGTGCCACGGCGGGCCCTCGATCACCAGCCCCCACTGCCGGCAGCACCAGTCCGCCAGTTCCGGCAGCGCGGCCAGCCACGGCCGCACCACGTCGCCCTCGTTGTCGATCAGCCGTCGTGAGAACTCCCCAGGTATCCGCACCTCACCCAGACTGCCAGTGATCGGGCACTTCCCAACCGGTGTGACGGGGGTAACATCGCGTCAAGGGACACGCACCCCTGGGAGCCGCCATGCTGGCCGAAATCATCTCCGTCGTCGCGGCCGTGGGGATCACCGGACTCGCCGCCAGTGTCCGCGTGGTCCGCCAGTACGAGCGCGGCCTGGTCTACCGCTTCGGCCGGGTGTCCTCGGCCGTCCGGGAGCCCGGCCTGACCCTGCTGTTGCCGATCGCCGACCGGCTGCAGAAGGTGAACATGCAGATCGTCACCCTCCCGGTGCCCGCGCAGGAGGGCATCACCCGGGACAACGTGACGGTCCGCGTCGACGCCGTCGTGTACTTCAAGGTCATCGACCCCGTGGTCGCCGCCGTCAACGTGCAGGACTACCGGTTCGCCGTCGGGCAGGTGGCCCAGACCTCGCTGCGCTCCATCATCGGCAAGAGCGACCTGGACGACCTGCTGTCCAACCGGGAGCGGCTCAACCAGGGCCTGGAGCTGATGATCGACAGCCCCGCGCTGGACTGGGGCGTGCACATCGACCGCGTGGAGATCAAGGACGTCGCGCTGCCCGAGTCGATGAAGCGGTCGATGTCGCGCCAGGCCGAGGCCGAACGCGAGCGCCGGGCGCGGGTCATTTCCGCCGACGGTGAGCTGCAGGCGTCGCACAAGCTGTCCGAGGCCGCGGGCATCATGGCCGACACCCCGGCGGCGCTGCAGCTGCGCCTGCTGGAGACGGTGGTGCAGGTGGCGGCGGAGAAGAACTCCACCCTGGTGCTGCCGTTCCCCGTGGAGCTGCTCCGCTTTCTCGAACGGCACACCGCCGAGAAGCCCGCCGAGCAGCAGGTGAACGGTCAAGCGCCGGCGCCGCGGCAGTCGGAGGAGTCCGCCCCCGGGTGAGGCGCGCCATATGCGGGACGGCATGGCGGGGCTCATACTCGCCGGTAATACCGCCCGCTGACACAGGAGTCGCCCCATGGCCCGTCTGGCCCAGACCGCCGGTCTCACCGACGTGCAGCAAGAGATCCTGTCCACGGTCCGCTCGTTCGTGGACAAGGAGATCATCCCGCACGCCCAGGAGCTGGAGCACGCGGACGCCTACCCGGCGGACATCGTCGAGGGCATGAAGGAGATGGGCCTGTTCGGGATCACGATCCCGGAGGAGTACGGCGGGCTCGGCGAGTCGCTGCTGACCTACGCGCTCGTGGTCGAGGAGATCGCGCGCGGCTGGATGAGCGTCTCGGGCGTCATCAACACGCACTTCATCGTGGCGCACATGATCTCCCGGCACGGCACGCCGGAGCAGAAGCAGAAGTACCTGCCGAAGATGGCGGCCGGCGAGGTCCGGGGTTCGTTCTCGATGTCCGAGCCCGACCTGGGCTCGGACGTGGCGGCCATCAAGACCCGCGCGCGGCGGGACGGTGACGACTACGTCATCGACGGGTCGAAGATGTGGCTGACCAACGGCGGCTCGTCGAACCTGATCGCGTTGCTGGTGCGCACCGACGAGGGCGCGGAGAAGGCCCACCAGAACCTGACGACGTTCCTGGTGGAGAAGCCGGAGGGCTTCGGCGAGGTGGCGCCTGGGCTCACCATCCCCGGCAAGATCGACAAGATGGGCTACAAGGGCGTCGACACCACCGAGGCGGTGTTCGACGGCTTCCGCATCCCCGCCTCGCAGGTCCTCGGCGAGGCGCCGGGCAGGGGCTTCTCGTTCATGATGGACGGCATCGAGGTCGGCCGGGTGAACGTGGCGGCGCGGGCGTGCGGCATCGCGATCCGGGCGTTCGAGCTGGCCGTGGAGTACGCGCAGCAGCGCAAGACGTTCGGCAAGCCGATCGCCCAGCACCAGGCCATCGCGTTCAAGCTCGCGGAGATGGCCACCAAGGTCGAGGCGGCGCACCTGATGATGGTCAACGCGGCGCGGCTGAAGGACACCGGCGAGCGCAACGACGTGGCGGCGGGCATGGCGAAGCTCATCGCGAGCGAGTACTGCGCCGAGGTGACGCAGGAGGCGTTCCGCATCCACGGCGGCTACGGGTACAGCAAGGAGTACGAGATCGAGCGCCTGATGCGGGAGGCGCCGTTCCTGCTCATCGGCGAGGGCACCAGCGAGATCCAGAAGACGATCATCAGCCGCGGCCTGCTGCGCGAGTACCAGTCCCGCTCCTGACCCCGGCGCGGCCCGCCCTCGTCCGTGGGCGGGCCGCACTCCCGGCGAGCGCCCTCCGGACATCGGGATCGCGGTCGAGCCGCCCGAACGAGGTGAACTGCTCCGGGGCGAGGTCCCGTCGCCGCACACGGCCGAGAACAGCGCCACGCGCGATTAGGTCTGCACACTCCAGGTCGCACCTCGCGTGTCAGCGCCGGTGAAGGAGGGTTGCTGGCGGACCTGATCGCGGACCGTGCGCCCGGGCTCCACCCCGGTCGCGAAGCCGCGGGCCCCGGCCGGCCCCCCGCATCATCCCCGCTGAAGGCACTTGGAGTGTCGGGTTCGCGTGGTTTCATAGGGGTTGGCAGGATGAAGTCACTCGATCACTACGACAGCACAGGTGATGACCGTGACCAGCCCGTTCTCCTCCGGCGGCCGTCAAGCACAGGGCCTGCCGCGCTTGCCGACGCCGCCCACGGGGTGGCCGATCGGCTCCTACGCCACCTACCAGGAGGCGCAGCGGGCGGTCGACTACCTCGCTGACAACCAGTTCGCGGTCGAGGACGTGACCATCGTCGGCGTGGATCTGATGCTCGTCGAGCGGGTGCTGGGCCGCCTGTCGTGGGGCCGCGTCCTCATGACCGGCGCGATCTCCGGCGCCTGGTTCGGCTTGTTCGTGGGTTTCCTGCTGGCCATGTTCGCCTCCGGCGCGGAGGTCACCTACCAGCCGATCCTGGTCGGCCTGGTCTCCGGTGTGCTGTTCGGCCTGGTGTTCGCGGCCATCAGCTACGCCTCCTCGCGCGGCCGCCGCGACTTCGCCTCGGCCAGCCAGCTCGTCGCCGGCCGCTACGACGTCCTGTGCCAGCCGCGCAACGCGGAGCAGGGCCGTGACCTGCTGGCGAAGCTCGCGATGCGGCCATCCGGGTCATCGAGCTGAATCGTGACCTCCACCGCTTGCGGTGCGTGATCGCCGGGCATAGTTTCAGTTCCCACCGATCGTGCGACCCGGGTTGACACCCTCGGGTTGCTTGATTGCATGCACGACGGCGTGCGGGGTGGGTCTCCCGCCGGCCGCGTGCCGAGGAGGAGGCCTGATGGGGAACGGTAAGAGCCGGGGCAGGCCGCCCGGCAGGATCGCGGCGGTGGCCGGGGCGGCCATGCTGACGGCCGGCCTGGTGACCGCGTGCGGATCCGAACAGGGGATCACGCTCAACCTGTACTACGCGCCGGAGGACACGTTCCAGACGGTCGTGGACAACTGCAACGCCCAGGCGGCGGGGCGGTACCGGATCGTCTACAACAAGCTGCAGCGCGGCGCCGACGACCAGCGGCTGCAGATGGCGCGCCGGCTCGCCGCCGGTGACGACGGCCTGGACATCCTGGGCCTGGACGTCACCTGGGTGCCGGAGTTCGCCGAGGCCGGCTGGGCCGAGGAGTGGACGGGGTCGAACAAGGCACGGGCGGAGGCGGGCGTGCTGCCCGGTCCGCTGGCCACCGCGACCTGGAACGGCAAGCTGTACGCGGCGACGAAGAACACCAACGTCCAGCTGCTCTGGTATGACGACCGGATCACGCCGCAGCCGCCCGCGACCTGGGACGAGATGATCGCCGAGGCCGAGCAGCTCAAGGCGGCGGGCAAGCCGCACAACATCCTGTTCACCGGCGCCCAGTACGAGGGCCTGGTGGTCGTCTACAACACCCTGGTCGCCTCCGCGGGCGGGCACATCCTCTCCGACGACGGCAAGTCCGTGGTCATGGACGAGGGCGCGGTGCAGGCCCTGGAGATCCTCAAGCGGGTCACCTCCAGCGGCATCACCGACCCGTCGCTGACGAACCAGAAGGAGGACGACGTCCGGCAGGCGTTCCAGCGCGGCAACGGCGCGTTCGAGCTGAACTGGCCGTTCGTCTACGCCTCGTTCGCCGACGAGCAGCCGCAGGACCTGCAGCACTTCAAGTGGTCCACCTACCCGGCGGTCGACCCGGGGATCCCGGCGAAGACCACGATCGGTGGCTACGACCTCGCGGTCAGCACCACGTCCAAGCACAAGCCGGAGGCGTTCGAGGCGGCGCTGTGCCTGCGCAGCCCGGAGAACCAGAAGTTCTCCGCGCTCAACGACGGTGTCCCGCCGAGCATCGAGTCGCTCTACACCGACGACACCCCGCTCGACCCGACCAAGCCGGTCGACGCGGACAACAACCCGAGCATGGCCACCGCGTACCCGATGCGGGACGCGATCTTCGCCGCGCTCAAGGATCCCGCGGTGCGCCCGCTGACCCCGGCGTACCAGAGCCTGTCGACCGTGATCTCCAAGGTGCTGTCGCCGCCGTCGGAGATCGATCCGCAGCGGACGGCCGAAGAGCTGCGCACCAAGCTGACCGACGCGCTGAACTCGAAAGGGGTGATCCCGTGAGCACGGTCGAGGACGTTTCGGCGCCGCAGCGGACCACGGCGAGACCGGGCAAACCGGCGCTGAGCGAAGGGAAGAGGGCAGAGCGGCGGCTGGGCTGGCTGCTGTGCGCGCCCGCGGCGTTCGTGATGGTCGCGGTCACCGGCTACCCGATCGTCTACTCGATCTGGTTGTCGCTGCAGCGGTACGACCTGCGGTTCCCGCAGCAGACCGAGTTCGTCGGGTTCGCCAACTACGCGGCGGTGCTGTCGGACTCCTACTGGTGGACGGCGTTCGGCACCACGATGGCGCTGACGGTCATCTCGGTGGCGATCGAGCTGGTGCTGGGCATGCTGCTCGCGTTGATCATGCACCGCACGCTCGTCGGCCGCGGCCTGGTGCGCACGGTTTCGCTGATCCCGTACGGGATCGTGACAGTGGTGGCCGCGTTCTCCTGGTACTACGCGTGGACCCCGGACACCGGGTACCTGGCCAACACCCTGGCCGGTGACTCGGCGCCGCTGACGCAGTACATCCCGTCGATGGCGATCATCATCCTCGCCGAGGTGTGGAAGACGACGCCGTTCATGGCGCTGCTGCTGATGGCCGGGCTCGCGCTGGTGCCGGACGACCTGCTCAAGGCCGCGGCGATGGACGGCGCGAACGCGTGGCAGCGGTTCATCAAGGTGATCGTGCCGGTGATGAAGCCGGCGATCCTGGTGGCGCTGCTGTTCCGCACCCTGGACGCGTTTCGCATCTTCGACAACATCTACGTGCTCACCGGCGGGCAGAACGACACGTCGTCGGTGTCCATGCAGACCTACAACAACCTGATCAAGGGCCTGAACCTGGGCATCGGCTCGACGATGTCGGTGCTCATCTTCATCACGGTCGCGATCATCGCGTTCATCTTCATCAAGCTGTTCGGCACCGCGGCGCCCGGCAGCGACAAGGGGGGCAAGCGCTGATGGTGATGGGCGGAGCGGTCACCACCGGCCGCAAGACGAAGTGGACGCTGATCGACATCGTGGTGGTGGTCTACGCGCTGGTTCCGGTGCTGTGGATCCTGTCGCTGTCGCTGAAGACGAAGGACACCATCGACGACGGGAAGTTCATCCCGCGGTCGTGGACGTTGCAGAACTACGCGGACATCTTCCAGACCCTGGACTTCGTGCGGGCGCTGATCAACTCGATCGGCATCTCGCTCATCGCGACGCTGATCGCGGTGATCCTGGGGACGATGGCCGCGTACGCGATCGCGCGGCTGGACTTCCCCGGCAAGCAGCTGCTGGTCGGGGTCTCGCTGCTGATCGCGATGTTCCCGCAGGTGTCGCTGGTGAGCCCGCTGTTCAACATCGAGCGCACGCTCGGGCTGTTCGACACCTGGCCGGGCCTGATCCTGCCGTACATCACGTTCGCGCTGCCGCTGGCGATCTACACGCTGTCCGCGTTCTTCCGGGAGATCCCTTGGGAGCTGGAGAAGGCGGCCAAGATGGACGGCGCCACGCCGGGCCAGGCGTTCCGGCGGGTCATCGCCCCGCTGGCCGCGCCCGGGGTGTTCACCACCGCGATCCTGGTGTTCATCTTCTGCTGGAACGACTTCCTGTTCGCCATCTCGCTGACCTCGACCAACGCGTCGCGGACGGTGCCGGCGGCGTTGTCGTTCTTCACCGGGGCCTCGCAGTTCGAGGACCCGACCGGGACGATCTGCGCCGCCGCGGTCGTGATCACCGTCCCGATCATCCTGTTCGTGTTGTTCTTCCAGCGCCGCATCGTCGCGGGGCTGACCTCCGGTGCGGTGAAGGGGTAGCGCCAATGGCTGAGATCGTGCTGGACAAGGTGAGCAAGCGCTATCCGGACGGTGCGCTCGCCGTGTCCGAAGTGGACCTGCAGGTGGCCGACGGTGAGTTCATCATCCTGGTCGGGCCGTCCGGGTGCGGGAAGTCGACCACGCTGAACATGGTGGCCGGGCTGGAGGACATCTCCTCCGGCGAGCTGCGCATCGACGGCGAGCGGATGAACGAGAAGGCGCCGAAGGACCGGGACATCGCGATGGTGTTCCAGTCCTACGCGCTGTACCCGCACATGAGCGTGCGGGAGAACATGGCCTTCCCGCTGCGACTGGCCAAGATCGACGACGCGACGGTCAAGGCGAAGGTCGAGGAGGCCGCGGAGATCCTGGACCTGACGCAGCACCTGGACCGCAAACCGTCCAACCTGTCCGGTGGCCAGCGGCAGCGGGTCGCGATGGGACGAGCGATCGTGCGCAGCCCCAAGGCGTTCCTGATGGACGAGCCACTGTCCAACCTGGACGCGAAGCTGCGCGGGCAAATGCGGACGTCGGTGTCGAAGCTGCAGCGCCAGCTCGGTACGACCACGCTGTACGTCACGCACGACCAGACGGAGGCCATGACGCTGGGCGACCGGGTCGTGGTGCTGCGGGCCGGGTACGTGCAGCAGATCGGTTCGCCGCAGTTCCTCTACGACCACCCGACCAACCTGTTCGTGGCCGGGTTCATCGGCTCGCCGTCGATGAACTTCGTGCCGGCGACGCTGGAGGACGGGAGCCTGAAGAGCGCGCTGGGCACGGTCCAGCTGCCGGACCGGTTGCGGCGGCTGGCGGAGGAGGCGAACGCGCCGCGGGAGGTGATCGCCGGCATCCGGCCCGAGCACTTCGAGGACGCCGGGCTGCTGGAGGAGTCCGCCCGCGCCGGCGGTTGCGTGTTCAGCGCCCACGTCGACGTGCTGGAGTCGATGGGGTCGGAGAAGTACGCGTACTTCACGGTCGAGGGCGCGACGGCGACGTCGTCGGAGCTGGCCGAGCTGGCGGCGGACGCCGGAGCGGACGACGTGCCGGGCGGCGGAGCCTCCATCACGGCCCGGCTGTCCCCCGCGTCGAGCGCCCGGGAGGGCGGAACGCTCGACGTGTGGTTCGACGTGCAGAAGATCCAGCTGTTCGACCCGGCTTCGGGAAAGAACCTGACCTTCGAGGGCTGAGTACTCGTTCGGGCCGGAGCGCCGCTGTCACCCGCAAGTGGTGCTCCGGCCCGTTCTCGGCTTGGCCTGACAGCATCCTTGCTAGCATGCTGTCATGAGTCAGGTCAGCTGGCGCGCCGCCGACGAACTGGTGCATCGGGTCCGGCAGGCCGCGGCTCAACGGGGGGTGAGCATGAACGAGTTCATCACGCGCGTCCTCGACGCGGCGACGGATCCGGACCTGGCGGGCGACGAGAACGCGCGACTGCGTGAACGCCTCCGCCGGGCCGGCCTGCTGTGGGAACCCGAAACGCCGGCCACGCGTCCCGACCCGGCCGCGGTGGCCGCCGCCGCGCGCCGCGCCGCCGCGACGGGCCCCCTGGCCGCCGACCTGATCAGCGAAGAACGCGGCCCGCGGTGAGGGGTTGCCCGGCGGCCGGGGACGTTCGGCGAGTTGGTGGTGCGCGATTGGCGGCGAGGTCCGCGCCGGTGGTGCCCCCGCCCGGCGGTGCCCGTCCGGGTCCGGGCCGCGTGCCTGTGCGTGCCTGCACGCGGGGTGGGCACTCGGCGGCGGAGATCGGAGCTGTTCGCTCGAGCGGCTGTGCCGCCCGGGCTGTCGGGCTCGCAACCGCGCAGGGTGGGACCGCGGTGACCGGCTTGCCCACGGGCGGCCGGCGGGCGGGTTGTGCCGTCCGGACCGACGGAGCACCGACCCGGCGGCCGCCGGGCATCCGCGTCAGCGTGCTCCTCCGGAAGCGCAGCGCGTCATGAGCGTCTTCGCCGACTCTTCCGCGCTCGTCAAGCTCTACGTCGCCGAGCCGGGCAGCGAGCAGGTTCAGGCGCTGTCCGGGCTGGTCGTCTCCCAGATCGTGCGCGTCGAGATCCCGGCCGCGCTCTGGCGCAAGCACCGCATGGGCGCCATCTCCGCGGCGGACGCCCGCCTGCTGGTGTCCGCCTTCGAGGCCGACTACCACGGCACCCCGGACGAGCCGCCCCGGTTCGCGGTCGTCCCAGTGACCCCGATCGTCCTCGACGTGGCCGCCCGGCTCACCGGGGTGCACGGCCTGCGGGCCTACGACGCCATCCAGCTCGCCACCGCCCAGCTGGTCGCATCGGCCGACCGCGAGTGCCGGACCTTCGCGGCGTTCGACAAGGCGCTGTCCGAAGCCGCCGCGGGGGAGGGCTTCCACCCGCTGGGTGGCTGACCGCCGCCGGCGACGGGAGAGGGTCTCGCCCGCTGGGGTGGCTGCCGTGATACCGGAGGAGCGCCACTACTGGGCGGCTGAATCCTCGACAGCGAGGGGGAGGGTTTCGCCCGTCGACCGCCGGTCACCTCGCCGCGCCGACGGAGCCGCCACCAGCTACCCGCCCGGGGAGGCTTCCCCCATCGCGGCCCTGAAGGATCTCTCAGCCGCGGGCGGGCATTCTCACCTCAGCGACGGGAGGTGGCGGATGGCCAGGTCGGCGGTGCCGCGATGATCTTCCTCGGCGTGGCCTGCGCGGTCCTCGGGGCGGTCGCCGCCGCGTTGGGGGCCTGGTTGCAGCACCGCGGTGTCACCACGACGGGCCGCACGAGCCCGGCGGCCCTCCTGCGCAACCCGGCCTGGCGCTTCGGCGTCCTGGTGCTCACCGCCTGCACCGTCCTGCAGGCGCTCGCCCTCGCGTTCGCCCCCGTCACCGTCGTGACCCCGGTCGTCGTGCTGGCGCTGCCCATCCTGACCGTCCTCAACGGACCCCGCGATCACGTCACCCGCGCCGCCGTCGCCGCCGTCACCCTCGCCGTCGCGGTGTTCGTCACCCTGACCGCGCGCGACGCGCAGCCCACCACGATCCCGCCGGACACCGTCGTCGACGCCGGTCAGCTCGTCGGCGTCCTCGTCATCGCCCTCGTCGCCGTCGCCGCGCTCGCCCAGGGCATCGCCCGCAGCGCGGCCCTCGCCGTCGCCGCCGGGGCAGGCTACGGCCTGGTCGCCGTGCTCACCAGGGACGTCCTGCACTCCGACGGCCTGCCCTGGCTCTCCCTGCTCGCCGCGGTCCTCGCGTTCGCCACCGCCGCCTGGCTCGTCCAGCACGCCTACGCCAGCGGGCCGCCGGACATCGTCGTCGGGTGCCAGACCGCCGCCAACCCGGTGGTCGCGACCGCGCTCGGCATGACCGTCCTCGGCGAGGCGCCCGAACTCGACCTGCCGGTCCTCGCCGCGTGCGGGGCCACCGCGATCGCCGGCGTCGCGGTGCTCGCGGTCCGGCGCCACCACCTCAACGCCGCGAGTGCCACGCCTTCATCGCGCAATCCAGCATCTCGTGGTCCAGCGGCGGCACCGGCAGTTCCTGCCGCTGCCCGCCGTCCGCGCGCAGGCCGTCCAGCAGCATGGTCAGGTACCGCTGCCACAGGTCCGGGGCCACGTCGTGCGAGTACTCCACGACCGACGCGACCATCTTGAACAACACCGGGCAGTCCGTCTCGACGAAGTCCGCGCGCAACGCGCCGCTGTCCTTCGCCCGCTGCACCAGCTCGGTCACCACCGGGATCATCCGGTCCTTGACCCGCGCCACCTCGACCTGGCCGAACGCGTTGCTGAGCAAGGTGTCCCGCATCCCGCGGTCGTCCGCCATCATCCGGACCGCGTCCCACACGAACTTCCGGAAGCCCTCCCACGGATCCGGGTCGGCCAGCGCCGCGCGGGCGCCCTCCTCGATCTCCTCCAGCCGGCGGGCGAACATCGCGTCGATCAGGTGTTCCTTGTTCGGGAACCGCCGGTAGACCGTGCCGACGCCCAGTCCCGCCGCGTGCGCCACGTCGTCCAGCGTCGCGTCGAAACCCCGCTCCCGGAACACGTCCCGGGCCGCCGACAGGATCCGCAGCCGGTTCCGTTCGGCGTCGCGCCGCAGCGGCCGCGGCGATGCGGCGCGCAGTGTGTCCCGCGTCATGAAACCCATTCTACCAAACCTGAGATAGCTCCTCCGGTTTTTGGGTACGGTGGACAGCGAAGGGGAGGTCCCCACTCCACATACGTCTGCGAGGACCGGAATGACGCAAACCACCTACGTCGAGCCCGCCGGGGGGAGACCAGCCGGCTCGACGGCCGACCCGCACCACGCGCGGCGCTGGCTGATCCTGGTGATGATCGGGCTGGCCCAGCTGATGGTCGTGCTCGACGCGACCATCGTGAACATCGCGCTGCCCACCGCCCAGCACGAACTGGGCTTCTCCAGCGACGCCCGCCAGTGGGTCGTCACCGCCTACGCGCTCGCCTTCGGCAGCCTGCTGCTGCTCGGCGGCCGCGTGAACGACCTGTTCGGCCGCAAGCGCGCCTTCCTCATCGGCCTCGCCGGCTTCGCGCTCGCCTCGGCGGTCGGCGGCGCCGCGAACGGCATCGAAATGCTGATCGTCGCCCGCGCCGCGCAGGGTGTGTTCGGCGCGCTGCTGGCGCCCGCCGCGTTGTCGCTGCTGACCACCACGTTCACCGACCCGAAGGAACGCGGCCGCGCGTTCGGCATCTTCGGTGCGATCGCAGGCGGGGGTGCCGCGGTCGGACTGCTGCTCGGCGGGGTGCTCACCGAGTACCTCGACTGGCGCTGGTGCATGTTCGTCAACATCGTCTTCGCGGTGATCGCCTTCGTCGGCGGCTCCAGCCTGCTCCGGCACCGGCCGTCGGAGGACCGGCCGAAGCTGGACATCCCGGGCGCGGTCGTCTCGACCCTGGGCCTGTTCGCCGTCGTCTACGGCTTCGCCAACGCCGAGACCCATGACTGGTCCTCGCCGCTGGTGTGGGGTTTCCTGGCCGCCGGTGTGGTGCTGCTCGGCGTGTTCGTCCGCATCGAGACACGGGTGGCGCACCCGCTGCTGCCGATGCGCGTGCTGCTCGACCGCAACCGCGGCGGCGCGTACCTCGCGGTGTTCCTGCTGGGCATCGGGATGTTCGGCATCTTCCTGTTCCTGACCTACTACCTGCAGCAGAACCTCGGGTTCACGCCGATCACGTCCGGCTTGGCGTTCCTGCCGATGGTCGGCACGCTGATGGTGAGCGCGACGCTGTCCACGAGCGTGCTGCTGCCGCGCGTCGGGCCGAAGGTCCTCGTCGGCGCGGGCATGGTGATCGCCGCGGCCGGGCTGTTCTGGCTCAGCGGCATCGACTCGGCCAGCACCTACGCCAGCGGTGTGCTGTTCCCGCTCATGGTGGCCGGGGTCGGCATCGGCCTGTCGATGGCGCCGTCGATGAACGTCGCCATCTCGGGCGTCGACCCGCACGACGTCGGGGTCGCCTCGGCGACGGTCAACACCGGCCAGCAGATCGGCGGTTCGATCGGCACCGCGCTGCTCAGCTCGGTCGCCGCCGACGCCGCGGCCTCGTTCGCCGTGGGCAAGACGCCGACGCCGCAGCTGCTGGCGGACGCCGCGATCCACAGCTACACCACGGCGTTCACCTGGGCGGCGGGCATCTTCCTGCTCGGCGCGGTCGTCTGCGGACTGCTGATCAAGCCGGGCGTGCCCGAGGAGATCGAAACGGACATGCCGGTCGTCCACGCCTGAGCGACCAAGGGCCCGCCGGCGTCAGCGCCGGCGGGCTCGCAGCGCTTCGATGACCTCGTCGTCCCAGCGGTGCTGGCGGATCAGGCGGTAGCGCTCCCCGGCGACCCACATGTAGGCCTCGGCCTCGGTGCGGTCGCCGATCAGCTCCGCCTGCCGCATCATTTCCACCACCGGCAGGTACTCCTCCTCGTACCAGCGCCGCGCGATCGTGGCGCGGTCGAGGAACTTCCCCTCGGACTGCATCAGCCGGAAACCCCACGCCTCGACGTGCTCGCCGAGGTGCGCGTAGTCCCACGGGTCACTCACCACGATCGCCGCCCGCGCCTCGCCCGCCAGCGGCACCCGCGACAGGAACAGCCGCCGGTAGTCCTTCACGATCAGGTCGCCCCGGTAGCGGATGCCCTTCGGGTTGAGCTTGGTGTGCACCTCGGTCACCGCGGCCTCGATGGTCTCCAGCCCCAGCGCGTAGGCCACCGACACGCGGTGGTGCCCGTCGATCACGAAGTGCAGGTCGCCGACCCGGTACACCTCGATCGGCGGGATGTGCTCGCCGCGGCGGGCGGCCAGCGCGAGCCGTTCCCACCGTTCCCGCACCCGGCCGGAAGTCGGCCGGAACCGGCGGTCGAAGTCGCGGCCGCGGTCGACGCTGCCGACGATCGAGTTCAGCGGGATCACCCGCAACCCGATTCGCCGCTCGCTCACGTAGCCGAGCGCGTCCACGACCTCGTCGAACGGCAGCATGATGTTGACGTCGTCGGGCTCCCGGCGCAGCCAGTTCGCCAGCCGCGACAGCACCTGCCGCCGCCGGGCGCGCAGGAAGTCGTGCTCGGCGTCGGCGCGGGGGAAACCGGTGTCCCGCGCGGCGTTCACGTCCGCACCTCGTGCGGGGTGAACGCGATCAGGTGCCTGCCGACGACGTTGCGGACGCGCGTGTCGCCCATCCGGTGCTCCCTGGGTTGTTCGCCGTAGGGGTGGATGTGCCCGTGCAGCAACCAGTCCGGCCGCATCTTCTCGACCGTCCGGTGCAGGCAGTCGAAGCCCTGGTGCGCCGGGTCTTCGCGGTCGCCGACGCCGCGGGGCGGGGCGTGCGTGAGCAGGACGTCGACACCGCGCCCGTCGCGGCGCTGCCTGCGCGCAGCCTGCCGGACCAGCCGCCGGGCGCGCCGGGCCTGCTGCGCCTGCGTCCACTGGTTGGGGCCCTCGTTGTAGCGGACCGAGCCGCCGAGGCCGGCGATCCGCAGGCCGCACACGTCGACGACCCGGCCGTCGGCGTTGACCGCGCCGGCGGGCCCGGGCCAGGCCTGCGGGAAACCTGCCCGCATGAACAGGCCGCCGTGGCGGGTGAACCCGGACAGGTCCGGGTCGTGGTTGCCGGGCACGAACACGCACGGCACGCCGCCCAGCGAGTCGGTCAGGAACTCCAGGTAGTCGAACGGCAGGTCGCCGGCGGCCAGGACGAGGCCGACCTCGCAGCCGGGGCCGACACCGGCCCACAGCTGCTCGTCGACCTCGTCGGAGACCACCAGCGCGCGCATGCCTCCACGATAGGTACTCGTCAGTGGGCCTGCGCGAGTTCCGGGTGGTCGGCGATCAGCACCGCCACCACCGCGATCCACACCAGGGTCAGCGCGAGGGCCCAGAACTTGAGGCTCGTGAGCAGTCTGGTCATCGGAGAACTCCTTCCAGCGAACAGGTCAGGAAAGGGTCAGAGCCACTTGTTCTTCCTGAATATTCGGTAGAGAAGCAGGCAGATCCCGAGAATCAGCACGAGAACCGCCGGATACCCGAACTTCCAGCGCAACTCCGGCATGTAGTCGAAATTCATGCCGTAAATACCCGCGATCATCGTGGGGACCGTGATCATGGCCGCCCACGAGGTGATCTTGCGCATGTCGGTGTTCTGCTGGAGCGTGATCTTGGCGACCGTGGCGTTCACCAGGGTCGTCAGCAGCTCGTCGAAGTTGCCCACCCGCTCCGACACGGTGGTCAGGTGGTCGTCCACGTCGCGGAAGTACGACCGGACCTCGTCGGGGACCAGCCGGGTGAAGCCCTCCGCGAGCCTGCGCACCGGCGTGACCAGCGGCAGCACCGCGCGGCGCAGCTCCAGCACCTCGCGTTTCATGAGGTAGATCTGCTCGGCGCTGACCGACGAGCGGGGCGCGAACACCCGCGCCTCCATCTCGTCGATGTCCTCCTCGATCGAGGAGGTGACGTCGAGGTACTGGTCGACGATGAGGTCGGTGATGGCGTGCAGCACCGCGGCCGGGCCGTTGGTCAGCCGCTCCGGGTCCTCGTCGAGGTCGCGGCGCAGCCGGGCCAGCCCGGAGTGCGCCCCGTGCCGGACGGTGATGATGAAGTCCAGCCCGAGGAACGCCATCAGCTCGCCGGTCTCCACGATCTCGTTGGCCGTGGTCGGCGACTCGTGCTCGACGTAGCGGACCGTCTTGAGCACCATGAACAGCGTGTCGTCGTAGCGCTCCAGCTTGGGCCGCTGGTGCGCCTGGACGGCGTCCTCCACGGCCAGCTCGTGCAGGCCGTAGACCTCCGCGATGCCCTGGATCTGCTGCTGGTCGGGCTCGTGCAGGCCGATCCAGACGAACCCGTCGCGACGGCGCCGGACCTCCTTGATGGCCTCGGCGTGCGTCCAGCGCCCTGGCAGCCGTTCGCCGTCGACGTACACGGCGCAGTCGACGATGTAGGCCGAGACGGGAACCGGCACGGGCGGCTCGACCCGGCCGGCTCGGCCGTTGCCCCGGCCGCGCAGGCCGCCGAGGGAGGGAATCGCAGGCATGGGATCTCCTGGCTTTCGCAGTGCGTACCACGACCGCCGGGCGGGCAGGAATGCGTCCGCTCGGCTCTACCAGCGTTTCCCGGGCGAACTGCGCCTAAAGCACGGAAATGGTTCCGGCCACGTGGAGGGAAACGCTGGGTTTACTAGGGAGCGGACTATCGCCACTACTCATCTTGCGTTCCTCACCTCCTCCAGCCGGACCGGCAACGTGGCGGCTGTCGCGTTGACGCACCGCCGCCATTGGTCGAGGGTACTCCTCAACATCAGTTGACGTCGCTCCAGGTCGGTGTGGCGTTACCCGCAGGGAGGTCGACCAGTGCAGTTCGGGCGGTACTTCGAGGAGTTCGAGGTGGGTGCGGTGTACAAGCACTGGCCAGGCAAGACGGTGACCGAGTACGACGACCACCTCTTCTGCCTGCTCACCATGAACCACCACCCGCTGCACATGGACGCGCACTACGCGGCGGAGACCACAGACTTCGGCAAGAACGTCGTGGTGGGCAACTACATCTACTCGCTGCTGCTGGGCATGTCGGTGCCGGACGTGTCGGGCAAGGCGATCGCGAACCTGGAGATCGAGTCGCTGCGGCACGTCAAGCCGACCTTCCACGGTGACACCATCTACGGTGAGACCGAGGTGCTGGACAAGACCCCGTCCAAGTCCAAGGACGACCGGGGCGTGGTGTACGTGGAGACCCGGGGCTACAAGCAGGACGGCACGATCGTGTGCATCTTCCGGCGCAAGGTCCTGGTGCCGAAGCAGAACTACGGTGAGGCGCGTGGGGGCGAGCAGCCGGGCCGTCCCGTTCCGCACGAGTGAGGGAGACCGCGTGACGATCGGGTTGGCCGAAGCCAAGCGGCGGTTGGACGAGTTCGCCGGGAGCGCGGCGGGCGAGTCACCGCTGTACGAGCACCTCGCGTCGAAGGCAGCCGAGGACGACGCGGTGGCCGGCCTGCTGGCCGCCGCGCCCGAGGAGGCGAGCCCCGCGCTGTTGTTCGCGGTCGCCCACCGGCTGGTCCAGGCCGACCCGATCCACCCGCTGTACCGGTACTACCCCGCGCTGGGCGGGTCCTACGGCGTTGACGACGAGACGTGGCCGCTGTTCCGCGAGTTCCTGCTCGCGCACGCCGGCGAGGCGGCGGGCATGCTCGCGTCGCGGTCGCTGGCGAACAACGAGGTGCGGCGCGCCGCGTCGGTGTTCCCCGCGGTCGCGATGGCGGCCAAGCAGGCCGGCGGCAAGATCGCGCTGCTCGAGGTCGGCACCGCGGGCGGGCTGCTGCTCGGGATGGACAAGTTCGCCTACCGGTACCAGTGCGACGGCGGCGAGCAGCTGGTCGCCGGGCCTGCCAAGGCGGCGGTCGGGCTGCACTGCGCGCTCGACCTGGCGCCCGGCGCGGTGCTGCCGAAACTGCCGAAGAAGCTGACCGTCGTCGCGCGCGCGGGGCTCGACCCGCGGCCGCTGGATCTGTCCGATGAGGACGAGCTGGCGTGGCTGGAGGCCTGCGTGTGGGGCGACCAGCCGGACCGGGTGCGGCTGCTGCGGGCGGCCGCGCTGGCGCAGCGCAAGTCGCCGCCGCAGATCGTCGCCGGGGACGCGGTCGGCGCGTTCGACGAGGCTCTCGCCCTGCTGCCCGCGGACGTGCCGCTGGTGGTGCTCACCTGCCGGACGATGGGGCACATGCCGGATGCCGACCGCGGCGAGTTCCTGTCGCGGCTGGCCGCGCTGGGCGAGTCGCGTCCACTGTGGTGGGTCATGGACGAGACGTACGAGCACGGGTTGTCCGCGGTGCTGCCGGGGCGGGACGAGCTGGCCTTCGCCGTCGACGGCCAGACGACGCTCGGCCTGGCGCGGCGCACGGCCGGCGGCTGGGACGCGGTCGCGCTGGCCCGCACCACCCGCTACGGCGCCCGGATGACCTGGCTGGCCGCCTAGCTGTTGTGTGCCGGTGGCCACTGCGGTGAGGATGTGGTCATGGCTGACACGTGGTTCACCCCGCTGACCCCGCTGGCCTTCCTGGAGCGCTCCGCCGAGGTCTTCCCGGACAAGGACGCGATCGTCTACGGCGAGCGCCGCGTGACCTACCGCGAGTTCGCCGCGGAGGCCACCCGCGTGGCGCACGCGTTGCGGGCGAGCGGGGTCGGGCCGGGGGACCGCGTGGCCTACCTGCTGCCGAACATCCCGGAGATGCTGGTCGCGCACTTCGCGGTGCCGCTCGCGGGCGCGGTGCTGGTGGCGATCAACACCCGGCTCGCACCGGCCGAGATCCGCTACATCCTGGAGCACTCCGGGGCGAAGGTGCTGGTGGTGGATGCGGCACTGCACGCGTCGGTGCCGCCGGAGACCGGTGTGGACGTCGTGACGGTGGTGGACGGCGCGGAGCCGGACCCGGCCGTCGGCGGCATCACCTACGACGAGCTGCTGGCGCGGGGCAGCGACGAGCCGCTGCCGTGGAGCGTCGCGGACGAGCGGTCGACGATCTCGATCAACTACACGTCCGGGACCACCGGCAGGCCGAAGGGCGTCCAGTACCACCACCGCGGCGCGTACCTGAACTCGCTGGCCGAGATCATCCACTCGGGGCACACGCCGGAGTCGAAGTACCTGTGGACGTTGCCGATGTTCCACTGCAACGGCTGGTGCACGACCTGGGCGGTCACCGCCATCGGCGGCACGCACGTGTGCCTGCGGGCGGTCGACGCGGCCGAGATCTGGCGCCTGCTGGACGGCGAGGGGATCACCCACTTCAACGGCGCGCCGACGGTGCTGAACACGATCGCCGGGTACTCGGGGGCGCACCCGCTGCCGCGGGAGGTCGTGGTGACCACCGCGGGGGCGCCGCCGTCGCCGACCGTGATCCGGCGGATGACGGACCTGGGCGCGCGGCTGGTGCACGTGTACGGGCTGACCGAGACGTACGGGCCGTACACGGTGTGCGAGGCGCAGGAGGGGTGGGTCAAGCTCGACATCGCCGAGCGGAGCCGGCTGATGGCGCGGCAGGGCGTCGGGATGCTGGTGACCGACGGGATCCGGGTGGTGGACGAGCAGATGCGCGACGTGCCCCGCGACGGCGTGACGATGGGCGAGGTCGTGATGCGCGGGAACAACGTGATGTCCGGTTACTTCGCCGACCCCGAGGCGACGGAGAAAGCGTTTCGCGGCGGGTGGTTCCACTCGGGTGACCTGGGCGTGTGGCACCCGGACGGCTACATCCAGCTGCGTGACCGGGCGAAGGACATCATCGTCTCCGGTGGCGAGAACATCTCCACGATCGAGGTGGAGGCGGCGCTGGACTCGCACGAGGCCGTCGCGGAGGTCGCGGTGGTCGGCGTGCCGGACGAGAAGTGGGGCGAGCGGCCGAAGGCGTACGTCGTGCTGCGCCCAGGCGCGACGGCCACGGCGGATGACTTGCGGGCGCACGTGCGGGAGCAGATCGCGCGGTTCAAGGTGCCCGACCAGGTCGAGTTCGTGGACGCGCTGCCCAAGACTTCGACGGGGAAGATCCAGAAGTTCCAGCTGCGCGAACGCGAGTGGGGGAGTTCGGAGTCCCGGATCCAGGGCTGATCACGGCGGATTGCTCTCAGCGGCGGCTCCGCGCCCTGCCCGCCTGCCGTGAGGGCTGCGCCGCGAGGGATTGCGGCGCCGCTGCCGCCGGATCGGGCTGCGCCGCTGCCGCATCGGGTCGCGGCACCGCCGCGACGACCAAACTACCGCCGCAAGCGGCCAGCTCCGCCCCGTGACCGGTTAACTCGGCACCGCTGCGCGCCGGCTTCACTGCCGCAACCGGCCGGGCTCGCCGCCGCGACGAGCCGCGCCACCGCCGCGACGAGCCGCGCCACCGCCGCGAAGAGCCGCGCCACTACCGCGACGAGCCGCGCCACTACCGCGACGAGCCGCAGCACCGGCGCATTGGGCCGCGCCACCGCCGCGACTGGCCGGCGCACCACCGCCAACCCGCAGCCGCGACCCGCCACTGCCGCGCCGGGGCGCGTTGGCCCTCCGGGCAGCGTGCTTCCCACTTCAGGGCACATGCCGACAATTCCGGCCGCCGAGCCCACCGTTCCAAGCAGCGACGCACCGGCATCGAGCCGCGGAAAGCGCCCTCAGCAGCGCGGCAGCATCTCCCAGCCACGCAGCGTGTCGGCCAAGCCGTCCGTCAGCGCGAGCGCCGCGAAGGCCGCCTCGTCGACCCAGCGCACCTCGGCCGCGTCGTCGCCGGCTCGCAGCGAACCGCCTGCCACCTCGCAGGTGTAGTCGTGGATCTCGTAGCGGCCGCGGATCACGTGGCCCACCAGCATGCCGGGGCGCACGACGAGCCCGGTTTCCTCGCGCATCTCCCGGATCAGCGCCTCGCTGTCCGTTTCGCCTGGTTCGACGCGTCCGCCGGGGATCGACCACAGTCCGCGTCCGGGGTCGTTCGCGCGCCGGACGAGCAGCAGGCGGCCCGCTTGATCGTGCAAGATCCCGCCTACGCAGCGCACGGGAACCCGGCCGGTCGCGCTCATGAGGGCAGCCTAACCCGGGCGCGGTGGAAGCGGAGAGTAACCAACCGATTAGATCACAGCCGGACACTGACCCAAGCGCGGGACTTACCTCCCGTAACCCTGCGGAGTGCGGTACAACGTTACTGGTGAGCTTGCCAGTCCGATGCCGGAGTAAGAGACGGGATTGATCGTTGTGAACGCGAAGAAGATTGCCGGGCTCGTGGGTATCGCGTTGGTGCTGTTCTTCGTGATCGCCCAGCCGGGCAACGCGGCCAACCTGGTCAGCAACATCGTCGACTTCCTGCGTGAATCGGCCGAGGCCGTCATCACCTTCGTCAGCAACGTGTTCACTTCGTAGGCGGCCGGATAGGCTGGCTTGATGTTCGCCCCACGGGATCCCGACGAGTACCTGCTCGACACCGAGCGGCGCGTGGTGCGGGTCCGCAGGCACTGGGCATTCCTGGCCTGGGACACCTTCGAGACGATCGCCCTGCTCGCGATCTGCGTGATGGTGTCCTACCTGCTGCCACCGTCCCTGTGGGTCGTCCAGAACATCCTCTGGTACGCGGCGCTGCTCGTGGTCGTCGTGTACGCGTTCAAGGTCATCGAGTGGTGGGTCGAGCGCCTGGTGGTCACGGACAAACGGTTCGTGCTCACCAGCGGCGTCATCACCACCAAGGTCGCGATGATGCCGATCTCGAAGGTCACCGACCTGACCTACGAGCGCTCTGCGTGGGGCCGGATGTTCGGCTACGGCACGGTCGTCGTCGAGTCGGCCGGTCAGATCCAGGCGCTGAACCGGATCGAGTTCCTGCCGAGCCCGGAGGATTTCTACGACACCATCTCCGAACTCGTCTTCGGCGACAAGCACAAGCAGAGCGAGCGCTTCTCCATGATCAAGGCCCAGCGGCTCGCGCGCGGCAAGAAGATCGTCGGTTGACACGTCGTTGTGCCTGGTCGGCCGTGTGCCGACCGGGTAGGCGACAATGATTCCGATGCGCATCGACCTGCACACCCATTCCACCGTGTCGGACGGCACCGACACGCCTGCCGAACTCGTGGCGACGGCCGCCGCCGCGGGGCTCGACGTGGTCGCGCTGACCGACCACGACACCACGGCAGGCTGGGCCGCCGCGGCCGCGGCGCTCCCGTCCGGCCTCACGCTTGTGCCCGGCGCCGAGCTGTCGTGCGTGAGCAGCCTCGGCATCAGCATCCACCTGCTGGCCTACCTGTTCGACCCGGCGTCCCCGGCGATCGTCGAAGAGCAGACGCGGCTGCGGCAGGAGCGCCGCACCCGGCTGCGGGCGATGGCAGTGCGAATGGCCGCCGACGGCCTGCCGATCGACGCCGACGAGCTCCTCGAATCCCTCGGCCCGGACTCCCCGGCAGGCCGGCCGCACCTCGCGCAAGCCCTGGTGCGCGCCGGGCTGGTGACGAGCGTGGACCAGGCGTTCGCCGAGTACCTGGGCGCCGGCCGCGGCTACTACCTGCCGCGGCAGGACACGCCGGTGGAGCGGGCGATCGAGATGATCGCCGAGGCCGGCGGCGTCACCGTGTTCGCGCACCCGTTCGCGCGCAGCCGCGGGCGGATCGTGTCCGCCGACTACATCGCCGGGCTGGCGGAGCTCGGGCTGACCGGGCTGGAGGTCGACCACCCCAACCACGACGAGCCGACGCGCGCCGAGCTGCGCGGGCTGGCCGGTGAGCTGGGGCTGGTGCAGACCGGGTCGAGCGACTACCACGGCACGAACAAGACCATCCCGATCGGCGCCGAGAACACCGATCCCGAGCAGTTCGAGGCGCTCATCGACAAGGCGTCCGGCGCGCAGATCGTGGTGGGCTGACCTTGGCGGTCGCCGACCTCTTCGACGCGAAGCTGTTCCTGGAGGCGTCGATCACGCTGGTCGTGATCATGGACCCGCCGGGGACCGTGCCGGTGTTCCTCAGCCTGGTCGGCCGGAAGCCGCCGGCGGTGCGGGCGCGGGCGGCGCGGCAGGCGGTGCTGGTGTCGCTGCTGGTGATCTCGCTGTTCGCGATCGCGGGGCAGGCGATCCTGGCGTACCTGGGGATCGGGGTGCCCGCGCTGCAGGGCGCCGGCGGGCTGCTCCTGCTGCTCATCGCGCTGGACCTGCTGACCGGCCGCGGCGCGACGAGCGAGCCGAACGTGGTGGAGGACGTGAACGTCGCGCTGGTGCCGCTGGGCACCCCGCTGCTGGCCGGGCCGGGCGCGATCGCCGCGACGATCGTCTTCGTGCGGCAGGCGTCCGGGCACGTGGGCGCGTACGTCGCGCTGGCCTGCGCGATCGTCGCCGTGCACATCGTCATCTACGCGTGCATGCGGTTCTCCGGCGTGGTCATCCGGCTGATCAAGGAAAGCGGTATCACGCTGCTCGCGAAGATCGCGGGCCTGCTGCTGGCCGCGATCGCCGTGGAGCTGGTCGCGAACTCCGTGAGAGGCTTCATCGAAGGCGGCTGACGTTCTGGGCGGGTGTCGCTGCGGGCAGGTGCTGCTTCCCCGGATGCGGATGCCTGCGATGCCAGGCCTCGTCCCTCACTGCACCGGGCCGGCCTCCGCCGTGAACCTCCGTCTGGGCGCCGGTTGCCGCGCGAGCGAGTCGCGGGTTGCTGGGGGAGCTGCCCGTGCCAGCCGCAGTCGGCTTCGTTGGGGCGGAGTCTTTCCCATCGCGGGCCAACGGTGCCTGTGGGCGCCGGCCGCGCGGGGCCGGACCGGCTGGTCATCGGTCCCGGCTGGCGAGGGGGTCTGGGCTGCCGAGGCGCCGGTTGCCGTTCCCCTGGGGTGGTCACCTGGCGATGCCGCCATCGGCGCCGGCCCCGAGGGCATGCCTGCTGGGTCAGCTCCCGGCACGCGGCAGCGCGCGAGCGAGTCGCGGGCTGCCGCCGTGCCGGCTCCGTCAGCCGCCGATCACGGGTGGGCTGATGCGGTTCCCGTTCTCGTCCGTGCCGCCCTCGTGGCCGAAGATGCTGTCCGGGTCGTCCTCGAGCAGGTACGCGGGCCGCTCGTGGTCCTTGTCCTCGTCCTTCTTCGAGTTGCCCGCCGGGCCGGCCAGGTGCGATCCGGACGCGCCCGCCTTGCCCGCGGCTCCGGCGCGTCCGCTGTTCGCGCTCTCCGCAGCCGCCCTGGCGCCCGGCTCCCCGATCCCGGCCCGGCGGCCCGCGGCCTCCTGACCTGCGCCGAGACGGCCCGCGGCGCCACCACCAGCCGCCCGGCCGCCGACCCCGGCCCGCGGCACGGCACCGGCCCGGCCGCCGGAGCCCGAACCGGGGCGCGGTGACGTGCGCGTCTGGTCGCCCTGGCCCGGCGCGACCGGCATCATGCCCGCACCGCCCGACAGCCCCGAGCTGCCGGGCACCGTCGCGGCAGGGGAGCGGCCCCAGCCACCGGCGTGGTCGCTGAACCCGGGGGTCGGCGACGCGCCCGTGGCCGTGCCGATCCCGGGCAGCGGCGTCGTCGGCGGCGCGATGCTCCCGGTGGTCCGCACCCCGCCCGGCGCGCCGCCCATCGGGCCGACGCCGCCCGAGCTGGACGCCGTCGTGTTGTCGTTGGCGGCGAACGTCGGGCTGGTGGCGGCGCCGGTGTCGGGCTGCGTGGTCGGCGTGGCGTACACAGGCTGGGTCGAACCGCCGGCGTGCAGCATCACGTCCCGCTGCGCCACCACCGCCGCGGCCTCCAGCTGGGCCTGGTGCTGCAGCGCGGCCTGGTTCTGCATGTCGTTCATGGTGGCGCTGGCGCCCTCCCAGTCACCGCTCGCGAGCTGCTGCCGGGCGGCGGCGATCGACTCGTCGACCGACTTGCCCGCGGGCTCCGGCATGCTGTTGCGGGCCTGGGACAGCGCCGCGGACGTCTGCGAATACCGGTTCGCCGACAGGAACGCCGCGTCCTTCGAGGTGTCCGCCCAGGTCGCGAGGGTGTTGAAGTAGCCGAAGGCGGTGTTCGCGCCGTCGCCCTGCCAGCCGGCCTGCTCCTTGGCGACCCCCTGCCGGAGCGCGGAGGCCATCTCGCCGAACGCGTTGCCGAGGTCGTTGACGATGATGCCCTGCTCGTCGACCTCCTCGGGGGAAGCGCCCTCGGTGACCATGGTCTTCAGCTCTTCGTGCGATCGGCTGCGGTAATCCTCTTCCGATGCGGGCAGCCCGTCGCGGTACCCGCCGCCCTCGGCCTGCAGCTTCCGCGTGTAGACCTGGCCGGACTTGACCGAGTAGTCGCCCGCGACCTGCTCGGCGTCCGGCCCGAAGAACTTGCCCGCGGACTTGCCCGCGGTTTCGGCGTAGACCTCCGACTCGTACCGGCGCCGCGAGTACCCGTTGTCGGGCTGCGTCATGACTTCCTCCCCTGGTGTCAACGATTCGCCGCGGTCAGGTGCTGGTTGACGTGGTCGCGCACCCACTGGCCGATGCGGGCCCGGTCGGCGGGCGTGAAGGTGTGCCGCTGCGCGCCGTCGGGCAGTTGCTCCACCGTGGTGAAGAACCGGCCGTCCGAGGTGTCGAACCAGGTCAGGCGGCCCGCGTCCACCCCGCGGACCGAGCACGAGACCACCCCGGCGCGCAGCGGGGGCGCCGCGAAGTACCGGTCCGCCACGCGCTTCTCCCGCGGCGGCTCGCCGCCGAACAGGTCGCCCCCGCCGCGCGCCTGCGACACGTAGGTCACCGGCGCGATGCGCACCGGCGGCACCTCCGGCAGCGGTTCGAGCAGTTGCGGGAGCACCTGGCCCGCGCGCAGCTCGGCGAACCTGACGTTGTCCCCGCTCTGCCGGCTCAACACACCGCGCTCGCCGCTCCAGCCGCCGCGCGACAGGACCTTCTCGTCGCGCGTCAGCTCGGCCACGACCTGGGTGACGAGGACGTCCGGCCGCGCCCACAGCCGCAGCAGGTCCTCGAACTCGCCGCGCAGCCGGTCACGCGACATGCGCCCGAGGCGGTGCCAGTGGTCGAACACGCGCTGCCGCTGCTCGGCGCGCTCGGACCGGGTCCCGCTGACGAACGGGATCCGGTGCGGGTAGACGAACCTCCCGAGGCCCAGCTCCTCGTCGAGGATGTCCAGTTCGGCCGGCGCCGTTTCGAACGTCAACACGCATTGCCCCCTGCTCCGAATGCCAACCGCCCAGATCATATGCGCCGCGGGCCGTGGGCGGAGCCGAAAGTGTCGGGGGTGGTGCGTACGGTAGTGGACGTGGAGCAACTGGGGTTCGAGTTCGCGGTCCAGCCGCGGCGGTTGACGAAGGTGAGTCCGGCGCGACTGGCCACCTTCGCGGACTGCCCGCGCCGGTACCGGATGGCCTACCTCGACCGGCCGACCCCGCAGCGCACCGGCCCGTGGGCGCACAGCACGCTCGGCGCGGTCGTGCACAACGCGTTGCGTGCGTTGTTCGACGTGCCGCCGGCGCGGCGCACGCCGGAGCGTGCCGCGGCGCTGCTTTCGGAGCACTGGCAGGACGGCGGGTTCGCCGACGCCGACCAGGCCGCGACGTACCGCGCCCGCGCCAAGGAGTGGGTCGCCGAGTACGTCGAGCACCACGACGTGACCAGCGACCCGGTCGGCATCGAGCGGTGGGTGTCCGCGCCGGTGAACCCCCAGCCTGGGCAGCCCGCTTCGATGATCATCGAGGGGCGCGCGGACCGGATCGACCAGCGCGGCGGTGAGCTGGTGATCGTCGACTACAAGACCGGCCGCCGCGCGCCGGACGAGTACGAGGCCCGCAGTTCCCAGGCGCTGGCGATGTACGCGGTCGCGGCCGAGCGCACCCTGCGGCGGCCGTGCCGCAAGGTCGAGCTGCACCACCTCCCCAGCGGCACGGTCGCGGAGGCGACGCACACGCCGGAGAGCCTGCAGCGGCACCTGCGCCGCGCCGAGGAGACCGCCGAGGACGTCCGGCTGGCCACGGACACGCTGGACGCAGGCGCCGACGCCGACGCGGTGTTCCCCGCACGCCCCGACCGCCGCTGCGCCTGGTGCGACTTCCGGCCCAGCTGCGAGGCAGGGCAGCAGGCCGCCCCGGCGGCGAAGTCGTGGGAGTTGCTGGCGCCGTAGGGGTGGGTGTTTGGGGCTGGCTGGTGCGGTTGGGCCGCCCTGGTGGCGAAGTCCTGGGAGCTGTTGGCGCCGTAGGTGGGGGTGCTCGGGCTGGTGCGGTTGGGCCGCCCTGGGGCGAAGTCCTGGGAGCTGCTGGCGCCGTAGGGGCGGGCTGGCGCGGTTGAGCCACCCTGGTGGCGAGGTTCTGGCAGGCGCTGCCGCCATTGGCTGTGCTGGTCGTGGAGGCTTGACTATCAACGCGCTGTGGCCGCAAGCGGCCGCAGGCCCCAAAACAGCCGGCCACGAATCAAGTCGCGCCACCCTCCACCGCGTGGTCGCCGAAGGCTGCGGCTTGTGCCTGCGCGATGAGATCCGGCAGCGAGGTCTTCCCGTCCTCCTCGGCCCACCGCACCAGCGCCGTGTGCATCGCGGCCAAGCAGGCGCCGGCCGCCGCCCGGACGCGGAACGCGGCCTCGGGGTCCGCCGCGCCGAGGGCGTCCACGATCGCCTCCTGCAAGGCGTAGTGGTTGTCCAGGTGCCTGGCCCGCAGCGCGGGTGTCGAGATCATCAGCCGGAGCCGCGCGAGCAAGTGCTGCCTCGTCGCGGGGTCGCCATCGGTCAGCGTCGCCGTCGCGTCGACCAGCGCGCCGCAGATTCGACGGACCAGCGGCTGTGCCGGTGAGGTGGCGGCGAGCCGCTCGCCGACGAGCCGCCCGTGCTGGTCGGCGAGCACGAGGTCTTCCTTCGTGGGGAAGTGCCGGTACACGGTCATGGCCGAGACGCCCGCGGCCACGGCCACGTCGTTCACCGTCGTCGTGTCGTAGCCGCGTTCCGTGAACAGCCGCACCGCGTGCGCCTGGATCATGCGCTGCGTCTCGGCTCGTCGTCGCGCTCGCAACGTTGATTGCCGCTCAACCACGTGGTAGACAGTACCGCATTGGTAGTCACTAACATTTTGGTAGCAGCTAACAGACTGGGGTGATCGGTGTGCGGACGGCTTTGGTGACGGGGGCATCGCGTGGCATCGGACGGGCGATCGCGGCCCGCCTCGCGGCGCAGGGGGTGCTGGTGGTCGTGCACTTCGGCACGGACGCGGAGGGCGCGGCGGCGACGGTCGCCGAGATCGAACGCGACGGTGGGAGCGCATTCGCCGTCGGGGCACGGCTGGGCGTGGACGGCGACGTCGAAACGCTCTTCGCGGGAGTCGAGTCGGCCCTGGCGGGGCGGCCGCTGGACATCCTCGTCAACAACGCCGCGGCCGCACCGGCCGGACCGCTCGGAGCCACGAGGCGGGCCGAGTTCGACCAGCTCTTCGCCGTGAACGTGCGCGCGCCCTACTTCGTCATCCAGCGCGCGTTGCCGCTGCTCCGCGACGGTGGCCGCATCATCACGATCTCGTCGGTCGCGACCCGGATGGCCAACCCGGCCCAGACCTCGTTCGCCATGACGAAGGGGGCGGTGGAAACGATGAGCATGACCTTGGCCAACGAGCTCGGCGCCCGGGGAATCACGGTGAACGCGGTCGCTCCCGGCGCCACGCGGACGGCGACCAACGGCTCCGCGTTCGCGGCCCCGGGCCTGGCCGAGTTCATCGCCGCCTCCACCGCGATGAACCGCCTGGGCGAACCGGGCGACATCGCCGACGTGGTCGCGTTCCTCGCTTCCGACGCCGCGCGCTGGATCACCGGTCAGGTGATCGACGCGAGTGGCGGGCTGTTCCTCGGACCGCGCGTCTGACCGGGGTCCCCGGTGCGGGTGGTCCCGCTTCTGCCCGTCGCGGGCATGGTGGAATCCTCGGAGTTCCCGGTCGAGGAGTGGAACAGGGTGAGCGAGGACATGACGGACACCGAAGAGCTGCCGCTGGCCCCGGCGCGTGGTCGCACCCGGGTGGCGCGGTGGTGGCGCGGCTTCACCGGCTCGCTCGCGGCCGGCCTCGTCGCGCTGGCGGTGCTCGTCCTGGGCGCGGGTCTGCTGTGCGCCTTCCTCGACGTCCCCGGCCCGGGCGCGGCGCCGATGATCGGGCACCCCATCGCCGCCGTGCTGGCTCTACTCGCGCAGCGCGTCGCGGATCGCAGCCGGGGGGTTGTGGCGGCGGTTGCCGGAGTGGTGGTGCTCGCGGTGGCCCTGACCGCGCTGTGGACCTTCTGGTGGGCCTAGGGCGTGTCTGACAAAGATCGCGGTTGGTGGCTGGGATGCTGCTGGTCGTGTCGCGGTTTCAGATGCTCTCGGATGAGCAGTGGGCGTTGA
>NZ_JBEXTX010000095.1:0-32063 GCF_040614175.1 Amycolatopsis sp. NPDC006131 | reverse complement strand
ACGCAAAGCCAGCCACTTCCTCGCCTTCCTCACCCTCGGAGCCGCCCTGACCTGCTACAAGAAACTCCGCAAACACACCACATGAGACACGCTCTTAGTCGCCGACCAGCCGTGTCAAGGCACGCTTTCCCGCCTTGACACGGCTGCTCGGCGACTGAAACACAATCAGGCATCGGGGGCGGGGGTGGTCGTAAGGTGACCTTCCGAGCGCCGTGAGGCGCCCCTGCGCGAAGCGCAGGAAAAAGATCAAAAGAGAGTCCTCGCCGCACGGGCAGGCGACGGGATGACCACCCGGCTCGGGTTGGGTGCGAAGATCACCCGGTGCAGGTGAAGCTTGCCGCTGCGGCCGGGTCGCCTCCCCGGTAGCGGGGCCAGGCCGGGTATTCGCACAGTGGGCGGGCTCGGCTGGTGGTGGCGTCGGTGACCACCGGGTCGACGGGCGCCTCCCGGTGTTCAGCCCAGTTTTCCAGTGCGGTCAGCGAATCCCATGCGGCGGGGAAGGCCGCGCTCACGTTCGCGTGGTTCGCGCCGGGGATGAGATAGAACCTCGCGAAGGTGTCCGTCGCCCGCTTGCCCAGTGTGCGCTCCACCCGCTCGAAGTAGTCCGCTGTGGACCGGTGGCTGACCAGCTCGTCCGCTGTTCCGTGCAGCAGCAGGAGTTTGCCGCCGGCCCGGGCGAAACGGCTCAGGTCCGGGTTGTTCACGTCCTGCAGCCCGGCCAGCTCCGCGATCCGCTCCCGCCACGGGCCCGGGTGCCGTGGATCAACCGACAGGGCGTCGAAACCGGGGTCGCGGGTCACGAAGTACCGCACCCACTGGTCCCAGAACTGGACACCGTAACCAGCGGCGGTCGGCATCGGGGTGGTGGGGGCCACCGTGCCCATGCCGAGCAGCGGGGTGGTCATCGCGGCGCCGGACAGGAACGGGAAACCCGGATAGCCGCGCTCGCCGCTGCCCAGGTGGTAGTTCCACCGCAGCGGAGACGAAATCGCCTTGACCGCGCGGATCTGCGCGTCCGACAGGCACGTGTCGCCCGTGTCCGCGCCGTCGGGGCAGCGCAACGACCTAGGATCGAACCGGCAACCGGGCTCGTTCGAGATCACGCCGTCGCGCAGGCCGTCGAGGCCGTCGCAGGCCTGAATGACACTGCGGTACAACAAGGTTTGCTTAGCGGGATTGGGGAACGCGCCGGGCTGGGACAGCACCTGCGCTTCGTAACCGAAAAACAGGTCCAGGCTCGCCGCGTTCCACGCCGGGTACGCCGAGATCACGCCGTCGAAATCCGCGGGCCACCGTTGCGCCACGGCCAGCGCCTCACGGCCACCGGTCGAGCCGCCCGCGAAATAACTGTGCGACGGGCGCGCCGAATACCGCTCGGCGATCAGGAACATCGCGGCATCACGGGTCTTCTTCAGCGCGTCGCCCGAGAAGTTTCGCACCGCCTCGTCGTTCACCCCGAACGAGCCGTCGAGCGAGGTCGCCGGGACGTGCGCCGGCGAGGCCTGGTGACCGGAGTCGCTCGCGAACGTCGCATAACCCCGCGCCAGGGGAGTAGGCCCGCCGACCGGTCCGAACGGGACGTTGCCCGCCACGTTCGGGATCGTGCCGTTGTAGCCGCCGCCGCCGAACATCAGCGCCTTGCCGTTCCACTCCGCGGGCAACGCGACGCGCATCCGGATGTCCGGCGCCGCCGGGTCGACCGGGTGCAGCGCCGCGTCCACCTGGCAGTAGGTGCCCGTGACCTGAGCCGACGTCACCGTGCCGCCGCTGGTCGGCAGGCCGATCACGGCGGCCGGGATCGCGAGCCCCGCCAGCGCGGCGCACGACGCGGCCGGATCCGCCTGCGCCGGCGCCGCGAGTGCCGCGGCCGCCAGCGCCGGGACGAGCACGGCAACAGACCTTCTCATGGGCGATCCTCCCTGCGCACCGTTGCGAGATCGCCAGGGTAGGCAGCGCCCGGGACGGTCCACCATGTCGGCGGACCACAGCGTCGGTCAGCCCGTCATGTGCTTGATCGACACCACCACGGCGTCGGTGAACGCTCGGGTGCCTGCCGAGCCGCCGAGGTCCGGTGTCGTCACGCCGCCGCGGATCGTGTCGGCGACCGCCTCGCGGACGGTGCTCGCGACCCGGGCCGGCGCCGGGTCGTCGTGGCGCTCGCCCAGCCACTCCAGCAGCATCGCGGCCGACAGGATCATCGCCACCGGGTTCGCCACGTCCCGCCCCGCGATGTCCGGCGCGGAACCGTGCGACGCCTGCGCCATCCCGCGTGTCGCCGACACGTTCACCGACGGGGCGATGCCGAGCGAGCCCGCGATCTCCGCGGTCAGGTCGGACAGGATGTCGCCGAACATGTTCTCCGTGACGATCACGTCGAACTCCGGCGCGCGCCGCACCAGGGCGGCGGCCATCGCGTCGATGTGCGCGTCGCCGACCTCGACGTCCGGGTACTGCCGCGCCACCTCGCGGCAGACGTCCAGGAACAGCCCGCTGGTCAGCCGCAGCACGTTCGCCTTGTGCACCACTGTCACCCGGCGCCGCCGTTGCCGCGCCAGCCGGAACGCCTCGTGCGCGATCCGCTCCACCGACTCACGGGTGAAGATCGCGTGCGCGATCGCCACGTCCGGCGTCGGCATGAACTCGCCGGCCCCGGCGAAGGTGTTGCGGTCGGCGTAGAAACCCTGGGTGTTCTCCCGCACGATCACCAGGTCGGTGCCCGGGACCAGTGCCCGCGCCCCGTCGAACGCCCTGGCCGGGCGGATGTTGGCGAACAGGTCGAAGTGCTTGCGCAGGAACCCGCTCGGGTTGAGCCGTGAGCGGTGCGGCTCCGGGTAGGACGCGTTGTCGTGCGGGCCGAGCAGCCAGCCGTCCACACCGGACAGCGCCTCGACCGTGGAATCCGGCAGGGGAGTGCCGAACTCGTCGATCGCCGATCGGCCCACCGGCAGCGGTACCCATTGGATGTCGAGTTCCTGCGCCGCCGCGTCCACCACGCGGACCGCCGCCGGCACGATCTCCGGCCCGATGCCGTCCCCGTCCATCACCCCGAGGCGGTACGTGTCCTGCGTCATGTCAGCCCTTCCCTTGACTTCAAGCGCTTCAACTATCCGACACTGGCCGGTATGAGCACGATCCAGGAGGTCTCCCGGCGCAGCGGACTGCCGGAACCCACCCTGCGTTACTACGAGAGGATCGGCCTGATGGGCCGGTCGACCGCGACGAGTCCAGCGGGCACCGCCGGTACCCGCCCGAGCTGGTCGAGACCATCGAGGCGCTCGGCTGCCTCCGCTCGACCGGCATGAGCCTGGCCGACATGCGGGTCTACCTGCGCCACCTCGACGGCGGCGACCCGGCCGAGCAGCGCGACCTGTTCGCCCGCGACGTCGAACGGCTGGACGCCGAGATCGAGCGGCTGCGCGTGCGCCGCGACTACCTGCGGCTCAAGGCCGAGCTGTGGGACGCGCGGGACCGCGGTGACGCGGCCGCCGAAGAACGAGCCGTCGACGAGATCCGGGGCCTGCTGCCCCGGCTCAAGTGACCGCGCGCGGCCCCGTCCTGGTCACGGGCGGGACGGGGTTCGCCGGCACGCACGTCATCGCCCGCCTGCTGCGCGACGGGTGGGCCGTGCGGACGACGGTCCGGTCGACTGATCGAGCCGGGGAAGTGCGCGAGGCGGTCGGCGGGGACCCCGAGTTCGCCGTCGCCACCCTGGACAGCGACGAGGGCTGGGCGGAGGCGGCCGACGGCTGCGAGTACGTGCTGCACGTCGCCTCCCCGTTCCCGGCCGACGACCCGGCCGACGAGGACGAGGTGATCCGCCCGGCGCAGGACGGCGCGGTGCGGGTGCTTCGCGCCGCCCGGGACGCGGGGGTGCGGCGCGTGGTGCTGACCTCGTCGTTCGCCGCCGTCGGATACAGCGGCACGACCCGCGGCTTCTACGACGAGACCGACTGGACCGACCCGGCGGACGACAACACCGCGTACGTGAAGTCGAAGGCCGTCGCGGAGCGGGCGGCGTGGGACTACGCGCGCGACGGCGGGCCGGAGCTGGCGGTGATCAACCCGACCGGCATCTTCGGGCCGGTGCTGAGCCCCCGGCTGTCCACCTCGACCGGCCTGATCAAGGCGATGCTGGAGGGGACGATGCCGGTGGTGCCGAGGTCGTACTTCGGCGTGGTCGACGTCCGCGACGTGGCCGACGCGCACGTGCGCGCGATGACCACGCCGTCGGCCGCCGGCGAGCGGTTCCTCGTGAGCAGCGGGCCGGCGATGAGCTTCGCGCAGATCGCCGAGCTGCTGGGCGTGCCGGTGCGCGAGGCTCCCGGCGAGCCCGATGTGCCGGTGATCCGCACGGACAAGGTGCGGGAGGTCCTGGGCTGGGTACCCCGCGACCCCGCGACGAGCATCCGCGAGACAGCGGAGAGCCTGCGGCGGTCGGGCCTGCTCCGGGGCTGAGGCCGGAGCCGTGGACCGGGCAGTGTGCGCGGCTGGGGTGTTCGCCCGGGTCGACGGGGCGCGGCGGGCGCGGGCGTGGGGCTGGGGCGCGTGGGGTGGGTCGTGCGGGCACGGGCGTGGGGCCTGGGTGCGTGGGTATGGGGCCTGTGGGCGTGGGGCCCGGGCGCGTGGGGTGGGGCCTGCGGGCGTGGGGCCCGGGCGTGAGCGTGGAACTCGCGCGCCGGGGTGTGGGACTCGCGGTTCAGGCCGGGTCGGTGAAGCGTGGCGCCCGTTTCTCGAACGACGCGGTCACCGCCTCGACCTGGTTCGGGCTGCCGATCAGCGCGGTGATTTCCCGCTGCTCCGCCGCGAACCCGGCCTCGTGGTCGCGCGGCAGGTCCAGCAGGCGCTTCGCCGCGCGGACCGCGTCCGGGCTGCGCCCGGCGATCGACCGGGCCAGCTCCAGCGCCTCCGCCCGCGGGTCGTCGGCCACGCGCGTCGCCAGGCCGAGCGACACCGCCTCGGCGCCGCTCACGATCCGTCCCGTGAAGGTCAGCTCCTTCGCCACGTCCCGGCCGACCAGCTCGGGCAGCACCTGCGTGCCGGTCATGTCCGGGATCAAGCCCCACTTGATCTCCAGCACCGACAGCTTCGCGTCCGCCGCGACGATCCGGATGTCCGCGCCCAGCGCCACCTGCAGCCCGCCGCCCAGGGCGTGCCCGGTGATCGCGGCGATCACCGGCACCGGCAGCTCGGTCCACACATAGGCGGCGCGCTGCCCGGTCGCCTTGGCCGGGCCGTCGGCGGGCGGCAGGTCGACGTCGGCGCTGATCCGGTCGCCGGAGCGCATCGCCTGGAAGGCCGCTAAGTCCAGGCCGGCGCAGAAGTCTGGCCCCTCGCCGGAGAGCACGACCGCCCGCAACCCCGGCTCGGTCTTCAGCCGTTCGCCCGCCCGCACCAGGGCCGCGAACATCGCCGGGTCCAGCGCGTTGCGCTTGTCGGCACGGTTGAGCCGCACGTCGGCGACGCCTTGACTGATCTCGATGCGCACGCGATCCACCGCGCCAGTCTCACCCGGACGGGGTGGCGGGGACAAGATCGCCCCGCCACCCCAGGCCTCAGCGACCCGCGATCAACGCGAGGTCCGCCAGCAGGATCCGCTCCAGCTCCGGCGCGAACCCGGCCCGGCGCACCGCGTCGGCGGCCTGGTCGAAGCGCCCGGCGTCCAGGTGGCGCAGGATCGTCGCCGTCTCCTCAGGGCGCGTCCCGGCCTCGGCGACCAGCACCCGCACGCCCGTCACGTCGACCACGACGTCGAACTTCGCCGACGCCGAAGCCGTCCCACCCGGGCCGGTCGCGATGGCGACCAGTTCGTGCGCGCCGGCGGCCAGCGAGCGCGGGTCCAGCGGCACCGCCGGGTCGATCCGCGTGCCGTCCAGCGTCACCGAGACCGACGAGGCGTCCCGCGCCGACACCGCGACCGACGCCGGCACGAACCGCCGCAGCTCACCCGGCACCGAAATCGACACAGACGGCGCCGCGTGGCCCGACCGCCAGCCGGCGAGCTCGCCCGCCCGGTCGGTGATGATCGCGTCCACCCCGGCGTCGGCCAGCTTCCGCCAGGTCGCGGCGTCGTTCACCGTGTAGGGCATCACGGCGATCCCGGCGGAGTTCAGCTGGGACACCGCGTCCGGACGCGTCAGCAGCGCGGCGGCGGACGGGTTGTACGTCACCACCCCGAACGCCTTCGCCGTCGCCACCGGATCGGCGTCCACCGCGCCCCGCAGCAGCCCCAGCGGGATCTCCGGCGCGACCGCCCGCGCGTCCCGCAGGACCTGCTCGTCGAAGCTCTGCACCAGCACCTGCCGCGCCATGCCGCGGCTGCGCACCTCGTCCAGGATCCGCGTGGTCTCCGCGCGGGTCTCCGGGCCCTTGATCTCCAGCAGCAGCGTCGACCCGCTGGTGCGGACCAGGTCCAGCACCTGCCCGAGCGTCGGCACCTTCTGCCCGGCGAACGCGGGCGAGAACCACGACCCCGCGTCCAGCGCGGTGACCTGAGCGGCGGTCAGCGTCGAGATGTCGCCGGTGCCCGGGGTGGTCCGGTCGACGGTGTTGTCGTGCATGACCACCGGCACGCCGTCGCGGGTGGTCTGCGCGTCGATCTCCACGTACTCGGCGCCGGCGCGGATCCCCGCCTCGACGGCGGCGAGGGTGTTCTCCGGCGCGACCGCGGAGTAGCCGCGGTGCGCGACCGTGAGCGGCAGGGCACCGTCCGGCTGGGTCACCGGCAGCGGTTCGAGCTGGGTGACCACCACGTCGTCGACGCTGATCTTCGCGCCGTCGGCGATGAACCCGAACACGCCCGACGCGCTGCGCCGCAGCTTGGTCGTGGTCAGGACTGTCTTGCCGTCGAAGCTCCAGCTCGCGCGGCTGCCGTGCACCTCGATCGCCACCCGGACGTCGCGCCCGGTGCCCGCGTCGTACGGCGCGGCGGCGGTGTCGGTGACGTTCCAGGTGTTCGCCTCGGTGCGCTGCGCGAACTCGATGCCGTTGGTCGCGGTGGAGGCCGACCGCATGACCGCCTGGCTCCACGGCACGGCCCCGCCGGGCGCGGTGTCGAGCACGATGCCGGCCCAGCGGCTGGAGTTGGTCACCGAGTCGAACCGGATGGTGGCCTCGGTGCGGAAGTCCTCCAGGTGCGTGCCGAAGGTGATCCGGGACAGCGTGCCGGGCGCGGTGTTGGTCAGCTTGCCGCCGCTGACCTGCCAGGTGCCGGCGACCGGCGTCCACCCGGCGGGCAGCGCGCCGCTGTCGAAGGATTCGCGGACGACGACGTCGCCGGGCGCGGCGGCGGCGAGGGTGGGGACGAGTGCGGCGGCGAGGCCGAGCGCGAGCGCGGCCGCCGTCCACCGGTGGGGAGTGCGTCTCATGCGGCGGACGCTATGTCCGGATTGTGGCGGGAAGGTTGATCTTTCCTGGACGGACGGCGACGATCAGCGCACGACGCGCGCCGAGCCGCGCTCGACGAGTTCGGCGCTCAACCGCACGGTTTCCCGCGGCCGGTCCGGGTCCGCGACCCGCCGCAGCAACAACTCCACCCCGGCCGAGCCGACCTCGTCGGCGGGCAGCCGGATCGTGGTCAGCCCCGGCTCCAGGTAGGCGGCGAACGGGTGATCGCCGTAGCCGAGCACGCGCACGTCGTCGCCGACGGTCAGCCCGCACTCCCGGACCGCCTTGTAGACCCCGAGCGCGAAGTAGTCGTTGCCGGTGACCACCAGCTCCGGGTGGTGCTCACGGCTGATCAGCCCGGCCGCGAGCCGGTGGGCGTCGTCCGGCCGCCACGGCAGCGCCGCGTCCCGCGTCCGGTGCCCGGGCACCTTCAGCACCAGCGAATCGCCGCCGAGCGCGCGCTGGAAACCCGCGATGCGCTGGGCGACCGTGCTGATCTCCAGGTCCTCCTCGAACAGCCACGCCCGCCCCGGCACGGCCACGCGCGACACCGCGTCCGCGACCGCCTGCTCGACGTCGATGCCGACGAAGTCGAACCCCAGCTCCGGGATGTCGCGGCTGAGCAGCACGACCGGCAGCCCGGCCGCGGACAGCTCCGCCCACACCCCGGGCCGGTGCTGGATCGGCACCGCGAGCACCCCGTCGACGCCGAAGCGCAGCAGCTGCTGCACCGCGCGTTCCTCGTTGTCCTCGTTCTCCTCGGTGACCAGCAGCAGGACCGAGTACCCGGCGAGACGGCACTGCCGCTCCACCGCGGAGATCAGCGCGGCGTAGAACGGGTTGGACGGGTTGGTGATCACCAGCGCGAGCACCATCGTGGTGCCGGAGACCAGCGACCGGGCGTGGCTGTTCGGCACGTACCCCAGCCGCCGGGCCTCGGCGACGATCATCTCGCGGGTGGCCTCGCTGACCTGGTCCTTGCCCGACAGCGCGCGCGACACCGTGTTCGCGGACAGGCCGACCCTGTCCGCGACGTCACGCAACGTGACCCGCCGAGCGCGCACCACCAGCCTGACCTCCGGATCAACCTTTGCCAACAAGATAGATGCGCAGCTTCCCGGTCGTGCCGGGACCCACGGCGCAGCGCACCCGCAGCCACTGGCCGAACCCGCTCACCGCCCAGGTGATCAGGCCCGGCGCGTCGATGCGGTGCTCGTCGTCGTCCAGCGGGCACCAGTGCAGGCCGTCGGGGGAGATCTCGGTGCGGAAGACCAGCGGGCCGTCCAGGTCGAGGGCCTGCACGAAGAACCGGGCCTCGGCGGCCCACGGCAGCTCGTAGGGTTCGGTCGCGAAGTCCTCGCGCACCACGGTGTTGCGTTCCAGGACAGCCGTCGTCGTCGAGCGCATGTCGTGCCTCACCAATCCACCGAGATCAGGACCGAGTCCAGGAACAGGAAGTTGCGCACGCCGCAGTGCGTGCGGACCGAGAAGTAGAAGTTGAGCAGGTTGTCCAGCGTGCCGTAGCGGTCCGGGTACGGCGGCACGGGCACGTCCCGCATGTCCATCACGCGGTCGTTGAGCTGGAGCTCCACATTGGACCGGGTGCTGGTGTCGATGTCCCAGCGCAGGTAGTGCCAGTTGATCTTGGTGGGCACCTCGTTGACGCACATCTCCAGTGGCTCGCCGAAAGTGCGCCAGTCGTCCGGGTCCGGCGCGGTGAAGTCGGCGGCGTAGGGGAGGGCGAACTTGCCCTCCTGGTGGTCGCGCGGCGTCGGCTCCGGCACCACCGGGTACATCCAGCGGTTCGTCATCTCGCCGTCCAGGTTGGTGTTCTGGTAGCGGATGACGTTGTGGTAGCGCAGGCCGCCGTCCGAGCAAATGTCGGTGGCCACGGTGAACGCCCCGAACTGCGACTCCGACGGGTGCCGGTTGCCGTCCCACGGCACCGACGCGGGCGCCTCGTGCCCGACGGTGGCTTCGGCCTTGAACGCGAAGTGGGTCTCGATGCGGACCCGGCCGCGGCCCGCCATCGTCAGGCGGCGGATGCCGGTCGCGGTGTGGCCGGGGTAGGGGCGCGTCGCGAGCTTGAGCGCGTAGTTGCCGCTCAGCGTGCCGTGCGTGCCGACGTCGAAGAACGTGCACGAGGACAGCTGCGGCGGGCGGAAGTCGCGCATGTGGTCGTCCACGGTGTCCAGGTCGCCGCGGCCGTCGTAGTTGCCGAGCAGCTCGGTCCAGCCGTGCGTGGTGGAGTCGAACCGGTCGAAGCACAGCACGCGGGACAGCGGGTTGTACTTCGACAGGGCCGTCTCATTAACGTTCATGGAAGTCAAAGCGGTTCCTTGTCTCTTGACCGCAGGGAAAGCGAACTCGTAGCCTGTCGCCACCATGAACGTTAATGTAGACGTTCGTCAGACGCAACGAAGGGTCTGCGATGAGACTCCGGATCAGCCGGGCCACGGTGGGCTCGACCGTGGGCACGGCGCTCGAGTGGTACGACTTCTCCCTCTACGGCACGGCCGCCGCACTCGTGCTGCCGCAGGTGTTCTTCCCCTCCGGTGACCCCGTCGTCGCGACCCTGTCGTCGCTGGCCACGTTCGCCGTCGGGTTCTTCGCGCGCCCGGTCGGCGGCGTGATCATCGGCATCCTCGGCGACCGCGTCGGGCGCCGCACGATGCTGTTCGTGACCCTGATGGTGATGGCCGTGGCGTCCACGCTGATCGGCCTGCTGCCCAGCTACGCCACCGCCGGCGTATTCGCGCCGGTGGCGCTGGTGCTGCTGCGGGTCGTGCAGGGGCTCGGCGCCGGCGGCGAGTACGCCGGGGCGATGCTGCTGTCCGCCGAGCACGCCGAAACCAGGGCGCGTGGCATCAACGCCAGCGCGCCGACGCTCGGCAACGCGGTCGGCTCGCTGGTCGCGACCGGCGTGTTCTTCCTGACCTCGGCGCTGATGTCCGATGCGGACTTCACCGGCTGGGGCTGGCGGATCCCGTTCCTGCTCAGCTGCCTGGTCGGCGTCGCGGGCGTGATCGTGCGGCTCAAGGTGCCGGACAGCCCGGAGTTCGAACGCGCCAAGGAGGAGGGCCGCGCCACGCGGGCGCCGCTGCGGACGCTGTTCGCCACGTCCGGGCGCAAGATCCTGCCCGGCATGCTGATCTCCGTCGCACCCAACGTGATCAGCTACCTGCCTTCGGTCTACGCGCTGAGCTACCTGACCAAGGAGGTCGGCACCGCGGCGTGGGTCGGCCTGCTCGGCATCGTCATCGCCAACGCGCTCAAGGTGGTCACCGTGCCGACCGCGGGCTGGCTGTGCGACCGCTTCGGGCGGCGGCCGGTGATGATGACCGGGGCGACCGCGGCGGCGCTGCTGTTCTACCCGTTCTTCTTCCTGCTGGACACCGGCACGCCGGTGGTGATCTGGGCGGCGCTGGTCCTGCTCTACACGCTGTGCAACGACCTGACGCTGGCCTCGCAGGCGACGATGATGTCCGAGCTGTTCCCGGTCGGCTACCGCTACACCGGCGTCACGTTCACGCGCGAGATCGCGGGTGCGGTGGTCGGCGGGTGCATCCCGTTCGTGGCGGCCGCGCTGACGTCCGCGTCCGGCGGGCAGACCTGGCCGATCGCGCTGGTGTGCGGGTTGCTGTGCCTGCTCTCGGTGCTGGGGGCCCGGTTCATCGCCGAGCCGGAGCACCTGCGCCGCCGCGGCGCCGCGCGGGTGACGGCCCCGGCGGGAGGGTGACGCCCGGCACCCCGCCACGTACCATGGCGCCAATCCGACCGGGCGTTCGGTTATTCGAGGCGAGGAGGCCGAGGTGGGCGCGTTCCCGATGACGTTGGACGCCGGCGCCGCGACGAGCCTGGAGTCCTGGCGCGACGTGCTGGCCAGCGCGTTCGTGCCGCTGGACGTCGTCTCGGTCGGGAACCGGTTCCACGGGCGGGTGCACGCCCGGCCGATGGCCGACCTGCAGGTCTCCGTCGTCAGCTCGACGCGCCAGGTCACGCGGCGGACCCGCGGCCTGATCCGGCGCCGGGCGGGTGACCTGTACAAGGTGGGGTTGCAGCTGCGCGGGCACGGCGTCGTCCAGCAGGACGGCCGCACCGCGCGGCTGGCGCCCGGTGATCTGACCGTGTACGACACGAACCGGCCGTACGAGCTGGTTTTCGACGACGACTTCGAGATGCTGGTGCTGCTCGTGCCGCGGCGGCGGCTGAAGCCGCGGGCGCCGCGGGTGGACGATCTGACGGCGGTGACGATCCCCGGTTCGGCCGGCAGTGGCGCGCTGACGTCGGCGTTGCTGCGCGGGCTGGACCCGCGGGTGGCGCGGCCCGGCCCGGAGGCGGGTTTCCTGTCCGACGCGGCGGTCGACATGCTGGCCGCGTGTTTCGCCGCGCAGGCCGAGCCGCCCGCGGACACGGTGGTCACGGCGGCGCAGAGGTACATCGAGGAGCACCTGTCCGACCCGGCGCTGTCCCCGTCCGAAGTGGCCGCCGCGGTGCACGTTTCGTTGCGCCAGCTGCAGAAACTGTTCGAACGCCGCGGCGCGACGATCACCGGCTGGATCCGGGACCGCAGGCTCGAGCGGTGCTGGCACGACCTGGCCGACCCGGCGTTGGCGGCCCGCCCGGTCGCGGCGATCGCGGCGTCGTGGGGCTTGGTGGATGCGGCGCAGTTCAGCCGCACCTTCCGGGCCAAGTACGGCCGCACCCCGCGCGAGCACCGGGCGCAGCTGGTGGCGGGGTAGCGCGCGCCGGTGTTCGTGCAGCGGGTCCGGCTTGCCCCGGGCGCGGATCTGGGCAGCTACCCGTTCACCCTGCCCGTGGTGGCGCACCTGGCCCGCTCCGGCGGTCTGCCGCTGGCGCCCGGGGTGACCTTCCTGGTCGGCGAGAACGGCAGCGGCAAGTCGACCCTGGTGGAGGCGCTCGCGGTAGCCGCGGGTTTCAACCCCGAGGGCGGCAGCCGGAACTTCAACTTCGCGACCCGCGCCAGCGAGTCGGCCCTGGGCGCTCACCTCGTCCTGACCTGGGGCCCGGCCAAGCCGCGCACCGGGTTCTTCCTGCGGGCGGAGTCCTACTACAACGTGGCCTCCGAGATCGAGCGCCTCGACCGCGACCCGGGATCACCGCCCCTGCTGCCCGCGTACGGGGGCGTCTCGCCGCACGAACGCTCGCACGGCGAGTCCTTCCTGGACCTGGTGACGCACCGGTTCGGACCGAACGGGCTGTACTTGCTGGACGAGCCGGAGGCGGCGCTGTCGGTGCGCGGGTGCATGGCCGTGCTCGCGCGGCTGGCCGAACTCGCCCGGCAAGGCAGTCAGATCGTGGTGGCCACGCACTCGCCGATCCTGCTCGCGCTGCCCGGCGCCACGATCCACGAGATCGACGACAGCGGGGAGATCATGCAGGTCGATTACGACGACGCCCTGCCGGTGCGCCTGACCCGCGACTTCGTCGCCGCGCCGCAGCGGTACCTGCGGCACCTGCTCGCCGAGAGCTGATCTGGTGCGCGCACGCACAAGAGCCGTGCGCGCAGACGCAAGACCGGCCACTGTGACGTGGCGCATCCTCGGGACAGACGGCCCGTCCGGGTCGTGGTCGACGCCGATCGCCGAGGAGCACCGCCCGTGACCACCACCGAGACCTTCCCCAGCCAGCTCTTCCTAGCCGGCCAGTGGCGCGACGGCACCGGGGGCACGTTCGCCGACCTCAACCCGGCCACCGAGGAGAAGCTGGTCGACGTCGCCGCCGCGTCCGCGCAGGACGTGGACGCCGCGGTCAGGGCCGCCCGCGCCCAGCTGTCCGGCGAGTGGGCCGCCCTGCCCGGCTCCCAGCGGGGCCTCATCCTCAACCGCGTCGCCGACCTGATCGATCGCGACGCCGAGCTGCTCGCCCGCCTCGAAGCACTCGACATCGGCAAGCCCGTCGGCCAGCCGACCGTCCTCGACATGCCCAACGCCGCCCGCACGTTCCGGCACTTCGCCGGCTGGGCCGACAAGATCACCGGCCAGGTCATCCCGACCGACGGCTACCTCGGCCGCCCCACCCACTCCTACACGCGCCGCGAGCCGGTCGGCGTCATCGCCGCCATCATCCCGTGGAACACGCCGCTGATGATCACCGCGTGGAAGCTCGCCCCCGCGCTCGCCGCGGGCAACACCGTCGTGGTCAAGCCGCCGGAGGACGCGCCGCTGTCGATCCTGCACCTGGCCAAGCTCCTCAAGGAGGCCGGCCTGCCCGACGGCGTGGTCAGCGTGCTGCCCGGGCTCGGCGAGGTCACCGGCCAGGCGCTGATCGACCACCCGGACGTCGACAAGATCAGCTTCACCGGCAGCCCCGAGGTCGGCCGCCACGTCGGCGTCGCCGCGGCCCAGTCGTTCAAGCGCATCACCCTGGAACTGGGCGGCAAGTCGCCGCAGATCATCCTCGCCGACGCCGACCTCGAAGCGGCCATCGGCGGCACCGCGATGGGCCTGTTCTTCAACCAGGGCCAGGTCTGCGCCGCGGGCACCCGCGTGCTCGTGCACCGCTCGCTGTACTCCGACGTGGTCGACGCCCTCGCCGGCGCCGCGCGGCAGCAGGTACTCGGCGACCCGCTCGACCCCGCCACCACCATGGGCGCGCTGGTCAACAAGAAGCAGCAGGAGCGCGTGCTCGGCTACATCGAGAAGGGCCGCGCCGAGGGCGCCCGGCTCGTCGCCGGCGGCGCCCGCCCCGAGCGGCCCGGCTACTTCGTGCAGCCGACCATCTTCGCGGACGTGGACAACGACATGACGATCGCGCGCGAGGAGATCTTCGGCCCGGTCGGCTCGGTGATCCCGTTCGACGACCCGGCCGACGCCGTCCGCATCGCCAACAACACCACCTACGGCCTCGCCGCCACCATCTGGACCCGGGACGTGACCGCCGCGCACACCCTCGCCGCGCAGGTCCGCGCCGGTGCGGTCGGCGTGAACGGCTGGGCCCCGATCGACGCCGCCCTGCCGTGGGGCGGGATGAAGTCCAGCGGCGTCGGCCGCGAGCTCGGCTGGAGCGGGATCCTCGCCAACACCGAGGAGAAGGTCGTCACCGTCGTCCTGTAAGGACGCTCGCTCGAGGAGGAGCAGCATGCCCATCACCACCAAGGTGTCCCTGGTCCGCCAGGCCCCCGGCACCTACGAAACCGCCACCGTCGAGCTGGACGACCCGCGCCAGGGCGAGGTCACCGTCAAGCTGGCCGCGTCCGGCCTGTGCCACTCCGACGACCACGTGGCCACCGGTGACGTGCCCGTCGCGGTGTACCCGTACGTCGGCGGACACGAGGGCGCCGGTGTCGTCACCGCGGTCGGCCCGAACACGCCCGGCTACGAGGTGGGCGACCACGTCGTGTTCTCGTTCCTGCCCGCGTGCGGCAAGTGCGAGTTCTGCGCCCAGGGGCTGTCCAACCTGTGCGACCTCGGCGCGTCGCTGCTCACCGGAGCGCGCGCGGACGACCCGACGAGCTTCCGGATGACCGAGAACGGCAACCCGGTCGGGCAGCAGTGCGGCATCTCTACGTTCGCCGAGTACACCACCGCGTCGGTGGACTCGGTCGTCAAGATCGGCAAGGACATCCCGCTGAAGGCGGCCGCGCTCGTCGGGTGCGGCGTGCCGACCGGGTGGGGTTCGGCGGTCAACTCGGCCAACATCAAGCCCGGCGCGGTCGTGATCGTCATGGGCATCGGCGGCATCGGCGCGAACGCCCTGCAGGGCGCGGCGCACGCCGGCGCGAAGACGATCATCGCCGTGGACCCCGTGCAGTTCAAGCGGGACAAGGCGAAGGTGTTCGGCGCGACCCACGCGTTCGCCACCATCGAGGAGGCCGCCGACCTCGCGCGCTCGCTGACCAACGGGCAGGGCGCGGACGCCACGATCGTGACGATCGGTGTCGTGCAGGGCGACCACGTCGGCCAGGCGCTGGCGTCGATCCGCAAGGCCGGGACGGTCGTGCTGACCGGTCTCGGCAACATCACCGAGGCCGGCGCGCCGATCGCGCTGGGCGACCTGACGCTCATGCAGAAGCGGCTGCAGGGCTCGCTGTTCGGCGAGTCCAACCCGCGCCGCGACATCCCCAACCTGCTGCGCATGTACCAGGCGGGCCAGCTCAAGCTCGAGGAGCTGATCACGCGCGAGTACACACTCGACGAGGTCGCCCAGGCGTACGCGGACATGCACGCGGGCCGCAACATCCGCGGCCTGGTGGTGTTCGACTGAGACGGCGGACGGCCCGGCGCTCGACGGGGGTGCCGGGCCGTCCGTGTTCAGCCGTTCAGTGACTGATGTCGAGGATCACCGGGACGATGCGAAATTCTGGTGCGAGACGCGCGGCCTGCGCGTGCAGGGTCCGCAGGAGACCTTCGCGATCGTCCGGACTTGCCCGCCACTTGCGTGGTCGCTGCTCCGGCGAGACCCAGTAGACGAGGTAGATGCCGCACCGCAAGCCCGCCGGGTCGAGATAGCGGTCCACCAGCTGTGTTTCCATGGCAGTGAGTAGTTCTGGGTGGCTGACCAACTTCGCCTCGGCGAGCACGACTGCTTGCCGAGGGGGCTGGGTAGCGGTCGAAGCGATCACGGTCAGATCGGCCCGGTCTCCGATGCCCTTGTTCCGGCGGCGCCGGACCTGCAGTTCCCGGCCTACGACTGTGTTGTTGCCGAGACGCTCGAGCTGGCGCCGCACCCAGTCGGAGATGTCGTCTTCGGACTGGGGTGCGGGGTCGTCACCGAAATTCCACACGTCTCGGAAGCTGCCGAGGCGAATCTCGCGTTGGAGCTCGCCGAAGTTCTCGCACAGGACCTCAAGCAGGGTCTGGTCGTCACGAACGAGACGCGCGTCGGCCCTGCCCAGCAGCGCGAGGAGGTCGACCGGCTCGATCGGCCGGAACCTACGATCAGCCGCGCGGCCCCGTGCCTGGTCGAGCTGCAGCGACAACACGCGCCGGTCATCTTCCGAGCGCCCTTCCCGCAGTGCGGTCAGGGTGTCGACCATGCCGCGGAACGCGAGCTCCTCGAGTACCCGGTCCCGGACGCGACGCGCGCTGTCATGTGGCGAGAAGGTTGTCCATGGTGGGTCGTCGGCGCGGGGCAATCGTTCGAAAAGAACGCGAGCAAGAACAGCGAGCCCCGGGTCGTCGAGGACTGTGAAGGCGAGAACAGGTGCGACTCTTTCCACATCCTCATCAGTGAGCAGACCTCTTTCGAACCCTGCGATCACGAACTCTGGATCAACTTTGGCCAGAGCCATCAAGGCCGCCTCTCGTAGTTCGGAGGGGCCTTCCTCGTAGATCTGCCGACAGATTTCAGCTGCGGCCTGTGGCACCTCTGTGGCGACCAGATCAATGAGTGTCCGCCCGGCAGGACCGGTGAAGTCGCCCCGAACGAGGCGTTCACCTAGCGCCGGTGTCAGTTCGGGAATCAGCTCCCGATAGACCTCGTAGGGCGTGAGCGGCTGGTCATCATCGCGGAGGGCGGCCAGAGCCGCCTCGGCTAACCAAATCCTCGCTTCGGCAGGCGCGACGGCCAGCAACTGCCGCCTGAGGCCGGCGTTCTTGTCCGTCCCGTCGATCCACGCTGTGACGATGGGTGCGGACCAGCGGCGCCACACGACGTGCTCCAGCGAGGTGATGGCCTCGGGGCAGTGCGCCACCATGGTTGTCAGCAGGTGTACGCCGGACCAGTCGGGCATCACCTCGTGAATTCGAACGGAACCGAGGTATCGCGTGGGGAGCGTTGGTTCGTGGTTTTGCAGGTACAACAGGCCCTTTGCGAGTACCTGATCACGTTCGGTTTCGTCGAGCAGCTTCCAGCCCGCACGTTCCGTGAGGTCTTGGCTGAGGAGTTCGTGACGCGAGTTGGGTGCGGCGAGTGCGGCAGCGATCCGCCACCAGTTGTCGGCGTTCTCACTGCAGACGAGGGCTTCATCGAGTCGGCGGCGGTGCTCTTCGTGAGTTTCGGCCGCTTCAGCGTCCAGCTCGAGTTCTCGTCTACGGAGCCGCTGCCCGCGCTGTCCCGCTGGTGAATTCAGCGCTACCGCGTCCCGGAGGTAAGCGGTCGCGGTAAAGGCGGGGTGGCTCTCCGGCATGGCGAGGATGCGGTTCGCCTGATCGGCGTTGGCGTTCCGCACGAGGAAGGTCAGGACTTCGACCAGCGCGGGCTGGGCCCGTTCGGGAAGTGCGGGGAGTTCGTCGATGAGGAAGATGATGTCCTCGTCGTCCGCCAGTCCGTGGGTGAGGAGGTCTACCCAGTGGGGTTCCTCGACGTACTCGGCGACGAGGGTGAGCAGTCTCCGTCGCGCGGCGCTCTCGCCCCCGGCCCAAGGTGCTTGTTTACCGATCGCCCAGGGGTTGCGGGATCGGCCGCTGATCAACTTCGCGATCAGTCGGGCCAGATGCGGATCGGAACCGGCCGGATCCGAAAGTCGCCACCCTCGATCGGCGAGATGGGGTAGAAGTTGTCCGTAAGCCGCTTCATCGGTGTCCCCTTCGCGCACCGCCCAGTCCATGACCGAGGGAAGGTCGTGGACCGGGATGCTCTCGGCGAGCTGTCCGAGGAGGACCAGGTATGCGCCGACCAGATCCAGGTTCCTCCTCGGCCGCAGAGCCGCGAGCAGCTCGGCGGTGCTCAGCAACTCGGGGTAAAGCACCTCAACGGCGGTGGCGAGCAGCTCGTCGTCCGGGTCGTCGGCTCGGGTCAGATGCAGGAGCGGGGACAGACATCTGGTGGTCGCGTTGTCGCCGAACGAAGCGACTGTGGTCGCCGCCGCGCGACGCACCCACGCAGGCCAGGTCGCATCCAGCGCCACGTCCAGCAGGTACCTCGCCAATGCTGAGCAGCGACCCGCTTCCGCCAGCTGCGCGATCCACCACAGGTGAACCGGTTCGGACGGAGCGGGGTCGAGATGCCGTAGGAGATCGTGTTTGAGGTCCGGATAGGCGAGTCCGGTGAGGTCGAGTCCCCACTCCGGTTCACCCTCGCCATGAGCGGCCTTGGCGAGAACAGCGTCGACGACGAGTGCTCTGACCTCGTCGGCAGGAATCTCCACGCCGGTTTGCACGAGGACATGGGCGTTCGGCGGGACGAAGTCGCTCATCACCTCCGGGTTGAGCGCGGTGATCCAAGCGGTGACACCGGCGAGCGCACCAGCCACCCGGCCGTCGGTGTCGGCGCCGAGCAGGTCCCTTACTTGCTGATGGGTCACGTGACGGTGTTGGACGACGTAGCGTGCCGCCAGATACTCGGCGTATTGCTGGTGCCGAAAGGCCACCGAGCCGCTGCCGGCGGCTTCGAAGAGGGCCGTGCTGATGACGGCTTCGTAGTGGGCTGCGCCGATCGGTATCCCCGGTTCGTCCGGCTCGGGTGTGGAAGGCAGGGAGTCGAGGTCGCGGAGCGCTGGGGAAAAGGTTTTGTTCGACAGGCAGAAGCGCGTGAAGCCACCGAACACCGACATCGCCGCGAGACGCATCGCAACGCGGGTCCTGCGGTCCAGCAACGGGTCATCCGTGGCAGCCGGCCGGTTGCCGGCGAGCATGCGTTCCACCTCGTATGCGATCGCGGCGAGCTGGTCTTCCGGTAATCGGTGCGTGTCGCGCCACTGCTCGGCCGCAGCCGTGAGCCGCAGCGCCGAGGCCGCGAGCCTGCCCAGTTTGGCGGAAGTCAGCGCCGTGAGGAAGTCGGCAGGAGCGCTGACCCGATCAGCCGCGGCCTGTGCCGCCTCAGGCGTCAGAGGTAGGAGGACAAGTTCGCGAAAACCCGGCAGAGATCCTCTCAAAGATGCCGAGAGTGACGCTTCCCAGGCCGAGGGCCGGCAGGCCAGACGCCAGAGCACCCGGCGCGCCTCGGGTTTCGACAGGTGGTGTTCCACAATCCTCAGCGCGGCGGGTTCTTCCCGAGCGACGACGTCCAAACTGTCCAGATAGACGGGGCAGCCGCGAGTGATCGCGGAAACCAGCTCGTCGTGGATGCCGCGCTTGTCGTGCAAGCTGAGGTCGATCGCGACCGCCCCGGGCTCGAGGCGGCGGAGGGCGTCGAGCAACGTGGTCTTCCCTGCCCCGCCCGGTGAGAGGAGAACGAAACTATCCGCACCTGCCAGTTCGGGCGCCGGCACCGGGGGAGTACCGCCAAAGTACCACGGAATTCCCGTCGGCGGGGTTATCAGGAAACCGTGCCGGTCGAGCAGACCATCCACACCATCGGCGACGGGCCGGACGTAGCGGTCCAGCCCCTCAGGGAGATCGGCGATGACTCCTCCTCACCGAGCGGGCCGGTTCTCACGCTCAGTATATGAGGGCGTGAGCCGTTCAGCCGTTGACCTCGTCGATCAGCTTCGCCAATGTCTCCGCCGTCAGCGGGCTGCCCGGGAAGGCGGACATCCGGCTCAGCGGCAGGCTGCCGACCAGCGAGATCGTCGACGGGTCGGCCACCAGTCGTCCGATCCGCCCGTCGGCCGCGGCGAAGGCCTGTCCGAGCAGTTCCGCGCCGCGCGGGTCGGCGAACCATTCGGCCACTGTGGATTCCCCGGTGAGCGGTACCCGCACCTCGTCGCCGGGCACCTCGGCCACCGCGGTCGTGTGCAGGTGGCGTGAGGACGAGCCCACCGCGCAGTGGTATTCGCCGCCCTCCACGATCCACCGGTTCACGCGGGTGTCCCAGTAGGCCAGGTCCTCGCGGGCGATGCGCAACACCACCTCGGCCGTCTCGCCCGCCGCGATCGGGACGTTCGCAAACGCTTTCAGCTCGCGCGGAGCCCGCCGCACCGCCGAACCGGGCACGCTCACGTACACCTGCACGACCTCGCGGCCGTCCCGCTGCCCGGTGTTCGTCACCGGGACCCGGATCTCGATGCCCGCGTCTGTGGCGGTCGCCTCCGCGGCGCCGTACTCGAAAGTGGTGTACGACAACCCGAACCCGAACGGGTAGGCCACCTCCTGCTCGCGGGCGTCGAAGCCGCGGTAGCCGACGTGCAGGCCCTCGCCGTAGCGCACGTGCCCGTTCTCGCCGGGGAAGTCCAGGTAGGACGGGTGGTCGGCGAGCCGCACCGGGATCGTCTCGGCCAGCCGGCCCGACGGGTTGGTCCGTCCGAAGAGGACGTCGGCGAGCGCGCTGCCGCCGGCCTGCCCGAGCAGCCAGCCCTCCACGATGGCCGGCACCGCCGCCTCCCACGGGCGGGTCAGTACGACACCGCCGTTGGACAGCACCACCACGGTGCGCGGGTTCGCCGCCGCGACCCGCTCGACCAGCTCGCGGTGCGCGGGCGGCAGGTCCAGGCTCTCCCGGTCGGCGCCCTCGGTCTCGTGCTCGCTGCCGACGAAGACCAGCGCGACCTCGCTCTCCGCGGCGAGCGCCACCGCCTCGTCGATGTCGTCGTAACCGGGCGCGAAGCGCACCTCGGCCGATTCGGAGAGCGCGGTGAGGGCGTCGTCCAGCCGCGTCGGGGTGATGTGCGAGCTGCCGCCGCCCTGGTAGCGCGGGGTGCGGGCGAACTCGCCGATCACCGCGAGCGACTGGCCCTGGGACAGCGGCAGCAGGCCGCCGTCGTTCTTGAGCAGCACGATGGCCCGCGCGGCGATCTCGCGGGCGAGGACGTGGTGGGCGTCCGCGTCGAACTCGGCGGGCTCCCGCTCCGCGGCGCGCTCGACCAGCGCGCGGACCCGGTCGGCGGCCGCCCGGAGCGCGGCGGGATCGAGCCGCCCGTCCGCGACCGCCTCGGCCAGTGCCTGGTCGCCGGCGTCATCCGGGCCGGGCATGGCCAGGTCCAGCCCCGCGGCGACTGCGGCGACCCGGTCCGCGACCGCGCCCCAGTCCGACACCGCCAGGCCCTCGAACCCCCACTCCTCGCGCAGGACTTCGGTGAGCAGCCAGCGGTTCTGGCTCGCGTGGACGCCGTTGATCCGGTTGTACGAGCACATCACGGTCCACGGCCGCGCCTGCGTCACCACCCGCTGGAACGCGCGCAGGTACATCTCCCGCAGGGTGCGCTCGTCGACGTCGGCGCTGATCCGCATGCGGTCGGTTTCCTGGCTGTTGACCGCGAAGTGCTTCAGGGACGCGCCGACGCCGCGGCTCTGCAGGCCGCGCACCCACTCGGTCGCCAGCACGCCGGTCAGCAGCGGGTCCTCGGAGAAGTACTCGAAGTTGCGGCCACCGAGCGGGGTGCGCTTGAGGTTGATGCCGGGGCCCAGCAGGACGGCGACGTCCATCGCGCGGCACTCGTCGCCCAGCGCCTCGCCCATGCGGCGCAGCAGCTCCGGGTCCCAGGTCGAGGCCGTCGCGACGGCGGGCGGGAAGCAGGTGGCCGGGCGGCCGGTGACGACGTCGTCCTCGCTCGCCTGCAGGCGCAGGCCGTGCGGGCCGTCGGTGACGGTGATCGAGGGGAGCCCGGCCGCCGGGGTGGTGTGCCAGAAGTCGTTGCCGCTGGTGAGGGCCGCCTGCTCGGCGACGGTGGGATCAGGCTGCACGGAGCGTCCTTACCTAGTACCTACTAAGTACTCGGTAGCCTAGGATGGGCGTGTGGAGGCGGTCAAGACGAGGCGGGACCGGACGCGGCTGCCCGCGGCGCAGCGGCGGCGGCAGATCCTCGACGTGGCGACGCGCCTGATCGGCGAGGGCGGGTTCTGGGCGCTGTCGATGCAGGACGTGGCCGACGCGTGCGGGCTGACGGTGCCCGGGCTGCTGCACCACGTCGGATCCAAGGACGGGCTGCTGCTGGCCGTGCTCGACCACCGGGACGCCGAGGACTTCCGGTCGCTCGCGGAGCAGCTGGGGCTGGGCGCGGACGCGACGGGCTGGCCGCGGGACATCTCACTGGCCGAGGCGTGCGAGGCGCTGGTGCGGCGCAACGCCACGCAACCGGAGATCGTGCGGCTGTTTTCGGTGCTGCAGGCGGAATCGCTGGCGCCGGGCCACCCCGCGGCGGCCTACTTCGCGGCGCGGCAGGAGCGGGTGCTGGCGGAGTTCACGGCCATGGTGTCCGGCCGCGTGCCCGACCCGGCGTCGCTGGCGCGCCAGGTGGTGGCGACGATGGACGGGCTGCAGATCCAGTGGCTCCGCGACCCGGACGGCACGGACCTGGTGGCGGAGTGGCAAGCCGCGGCGGAGCGATTGTTCGCGGGGCTGTGACTAGTCCGGCAGCAGGCGGAACAGCAGGATGATCCCGAGCGTGAGCACGGCGCACGCCACCGCCAGCCACATGTAGCTCTGCATCGGCGAGTCGTACAGGGTGTGGAGGTTGCCGTGGCGGTTCAGCCGGCGGCCGATCACCCGGATCAGCACCGCGCTGAGGACGAAACCCGCCACCCAGCCGATGTCGGTGACGAGCGAGTGCCCGTCGAACAGGTTCTGGACCACCGCGCCCGCGATCAGGCCCAGCAGGAGCAGCGGCCCCACTAGGCAGCCCGCGCCGGACCACCGGACCGCACCGACCGGAACCACCGGCCCACCCCCTCACCGCCGCCCGTGATTATCGATCACCGGCGGCGGGAGTCAAGCGTCCTTCTCGTCGAGGGTGACGTCGCCCGCGGCCCAGTGGCTGCCGGGCACCTCGGTGACGATCACGCGCACCGACTCCTTCGGCGCGTCCAGCGCCGCCACCGTGGCCTCGGTCAGGGCGGTGATCAGCGCGCGGATCCGCTCCGGGTCGCGGCCTTCGCGCAGGCTGACCTGGATCAACGGCATCGAAGCCTCCTCGGGCGCCGGGGTCCGGGCTCCCATCATCGCGGACCCCGGCGCGGGAGGTCAGGACAGCCGCACCGGTTCGGCCGGCGTTTCCGCGGTCGCGCGGTCGGCGGCTTCGCGCTCGGCCCGGCCCCACGTCTCACGCGTCAGCAGCGCCGACACCAGGCCCAGCGCGGAGTAGGCGAGGAACAGCAGCGCCGGCCCGAGCCAGCCCAGCCACAGGAACAGCAGCGTCGTCACGAACGGCGTGACACCCGAGATCATCGCCGAGATCTGGTATGCCAGCGACGCCCCCGAGGAGCGGGTCTTGGCCTGGAACAGCTCCGGGAACCACGCGCCCTGCGCGCCGGCCAGCGCGTTCTGGCACACCGCGTACGACACGATCACCGTGACCACGATCGCGATCAGCGACGCCGTGTTCACCAGCAGGAACATCGGGATCGCCCACAGCGCGCCGAACAGTGTCACCCACAGGTAGACGGGACGCCGTCCGATGCGGTCGGTCAGCCCGCCCCACGCGATCGTCGCGCCGATGCCGACCGCCGACGCGATGCACAGCGCCATGATCGTCTCGCCGCTGGTCGCCAGCTCCTCGGACTTCAGGTACGAGATCATGTACGTGATGGCCACGGCGTACCCCGCAGTCTCGGCGATCCGCAGCCCGATGCCGCGCAGCACGTTGCGCCAGTCCTCGCGCAGCACCTGCACGATCGGCGCCTTCACGATGTCGCCGCTGTCGCGCACGTCCTCGAACACCGGCGACTCGGGCACCTTCGCGCGCACGATCAGGCCGACGATCACCAGGATCAGGCTGGCCAGGAACGGCACCCGCCACGCCCAGTCGCCGGACAGGTTCACCGACACCAGGAACACCAGGTTCGCCAGCAGCAGCCCGATCGGGAACCCCGCTTGCACGATGCCGGTGAACGCGCCCTTGCGGCGCCACGGCGCGTGCTCGTAGGTCATCAGGATCGCGCCGCCCCATTCGGCGCCGTAGGCGATGCCCTGGATGATCCGCACGGTCACCAACAGCGCCGGGGCCAGCACGCCGGCAGTCTCGTACGTCGGTAGCAGCCCGATCGCGAACGTCGCCAGTCCCATCACGATCAGGGACGCGACCAGCACCGGCTTGCGGCCGATCTTGTCGCCGAGGTGGCCGCCGATGATGCCGCCGATCGGCCGCGCGACGAACCCGACACCGAGCGTGGCGAACGCGGACAGCGTGCCGATGACGGGTGAGGCGCTGGGGAAGAACGCGTGTCCGAAGTAGAGCGCCGCGGCGGTGCCGAAGCCGATGAAGTCGTAGCTCTCGATCACGGCCCCCGCGGTGGAGCCCCACGCGACGCGGCGCGCATCGGGCGTGCCGTGCACCGGACCGCGCATGGTGAGCGCTTCGCTGCGCATTGTCGATTGCCTTCCTGTCAGGGGCCACCACGACCCTACGTCGCCGTGCCCTCCTGTTAACAATGCAGGACATCGTGCGTTGCTATCCCGGTGATGTCAACAGTGTGTTTCCTGCTCTACCGCGCTGTCATGGGCAAAATCTGCGGAAACCTTGTCTGTTGACACAGCTCTGTTAACATTGCCGACCATGGAACGAACCGGATGGCCGGGCTGTTCGACGATCAGCTTCCGGCACCTGCCACTGCCGGCGGCGCTGGCGGTCATCGCGGAGTGCGGCTTCGGCGAGATCGACCTCGGCGCGCTGCCGGGGGTGTGCGACCACGTGCCGTACGACCTGACCGACGACGCGGTGCGCGCCGTCGCCGCTGAGGTGGCGGCCTCCGGTCTGCGGGTCCGTTCGGTCAACGGCGACATCGGTGACCTGAACCGCCCGCACGACGAGGACGAGCGGGCGGCCCACCTGCGCCGCCTGCTCGACCTCACCGCGGCCTGCGGGGCCGACGCACTGGTCCTGCCCTGCGGTGCCCAGTCCCACGACCCGGTCGCGACCCTGGACGCGGACCTCGACCTGGTCGCGGCGCAGCTGCACCGGGCCGCCGAGGCCGCCGCGCGGCTCGGCGTCGCCCTGTGGGTCGAGGCCCCGCACTACCACCGCCTGTGCTGGAACACCGATCTGGCCGCCGAGCTGGCCGACCGGCTCGACCCGTCGGTGGGCCTGGTGCTCGACACCAGCCACATCGTCGCCTCCGGCGGCGACCCCGCCGCCTACGCCGAGCGGTTCGCCGGGCGCATCGCCCACGTGCACCTGCGCGACGCCACCCCGGGCCACATCAACCACAGCATCGGCAACGGGGTGGTCGACTTCGCGGCCACCTTCGCCGCGTTGCGTGCCACCGGCTACCAGGGCGCCAGCTCCCTGGAACTGGAGACCCGGGACGTCACCGACGACGAACGGCCGGCGGCCGCGGTCAAGGCCGCGGCCTACATCGCCGGCCTGTGAACCCCATGCAAGGAGAGACCGAAATGCCTGACACGCAGCGCACCGCCGTGATCACCGGGGCAGGCGCGCCCCGCGGGATCGGCAAGGCCACCGCCGCCCGCCTCGCCCGGGACGGCTGGGCCGTGGCCGTGCTCGACCTGAACGAGCCCGCCGCCAAAGAGGCCGCCGACGAGATCGCCGCCGGGACCGGCGCGCCGGTGTTCGCGCACGGCGTCGACGTGGCCGACGAGCCGTCCGTGCTCGCCGCCTACCGGGCCGTGCGCGCCGAGGTCGACGCCGGGCGGCTGCCGACCGTCGGCGCGGTCGTCAACATCGCCGGCATCACCTCGCCGGTGCCGTTCCTGGAGACCACGCTCGAACTGTGGAACAAGGTGATGGCGGTCAACGCGACCGGCACCTACCTGGTCACCAAGGCGTTCCTGCCGGACCTGATCGAGGCGGGCTGGGGCCGGATCGTGAACATGTCCTCGGTGTCGGCGCAGCAGGGCGGCGGCGTGTTCGGCCGCACACCGTACAGCTCGGCGAAGGCCGCGATCCTCGGCTTCACCAAGGCGCTGGCCCGCGAACTGGGCGACGCGGGGGTCACCGTCAACGCGGTCGCGCCGGGCGCGGTGGACACCGACATCCGCGTCGGCACCACCGAGGAGCTCGAGGCCGCGATCGTCAAGAGCATCCCCATCGGCCGCCAGGCCACCGTGGCCGACGTGGCCGGCGTGATCGCGTGGCTCACCAGCGAGGACGCCGGTTACCTGCAGGGCACGACCATCGACATCAACGGTGGCTCGTTCCTCCACTGAGGACGGGAAGCGCGATGACCTACCTCAGCAACGATCCGGCGACCTTCGCCGAGGACGCGCTCGCCGGGTTCTGCGAGCTGCACGCGGACACCGTGCGGCGCGTGCCCGGCGGGGCCGTCCGCCGCAACCGGCCGTCGCGGCCCAAGGTGGCCGTGCTGCCCGGCGGCGGGTCCGGCCACTACCCGGCCTTCTACGGCGTCATCGGTCCCGGCCTGGCCGACGGCGCGGTGAGCGGCAACCTGTTCACCTCGCCGTCCGCGCAGGACGCGGTGTCGGTGGCGCGGGCGGCGCACTCCGGCGCGGGCGTCGTCTTCACCTACGGCAACTACGCCGGCGACGTGATGAACTTCGGCTTGGCCACCGAACGCCTGCGGGCGCAGGGGATCCGGGCGGAGAACGTCGTGGTCACCGACGACATCGCCAGCGCGGAGCTGCCCGCCGAGCGCCGCGGCATCGCCGGGGACTTCACCGTCTTCAAGGTGATGGGCGCGGCCGCCGAGGAGGGCATGGACCTGGACGAGGTCGTGCGCGTCGGCCGCAAGGCCAACGACGCGACCCGCACGATCGGCGCCGCCTTCGCCGGCTGCACGTTCCCCGGCGCGGACGCCCCGCTGTTCACCGTGCCGGACGGGCACATGGGCCTCGGGCTCGGCATCCACGGCGAACCCGGCCTGCGCGACGTGCCGCGGCCTGCCGCGCGGGAACTCGCCGCGGACTTCGTGCGGCGCGTCCTCGCGGAGAAACCGGCCGGGGCGGGGGAGCGGATCGCGGTGCTGCTCAACGGGCTCGGCTCGGTCAAGCACGAGGAGCTGTTCGTGCTGTGGGCCGACGTGAGCCGCCTGCTGGGCGAATCCGGCCACACGCTGGTGCTGCCGGAGGTCGGCGAGCTCGTGACCAGCCTCGACATGGCCGGGGTGTCGCTGACCGTGACCTGGCTGGACGACGAGCTGGAACGGCTGTGGACCGCGCCCGCGTGGACACCCGCGTTCCGCCGAGGCGCCATCACCGCGGACTCCGGCGAGGAGGCCGTCGCGGAGGTGACCGACGACGGCCCGCGGTTCGCCGAGGCCTCCGCGGAGTCCCGGGAACTGGCCGGGGCGGTGCTCGACGGGCTGCGCGCGGTGCGGAAAGCGTTGCGGGAAGCCGAATCCGAGCTGGGCGCGATCGACGCGGTGGCCGGCGACGGCGACCACGGCCGTGGCATGGTCCGCGGCATCGACGCCGCCGTCACCGCCGCGGAAGCCGCCTGGCACCAGGGCGCGGGGGCGGGCGACGTGCTCGCCGCCGCCGGTGACGAGTGGGCTGCCCGCGCCGGCGGCACGTCCGGGGTCCTGTGGGGCGCAGGGCTGCGTGCGGCGGGCGAGGTCATCGGCGACGGCACGATCGACGCGGTCGCCGCCGTGGACGCGTTCACCGAGCGCGTGATGTCCCTAGGCGGCGCCGAGCCCGGCGACAAGACCCTGGTCGACGCGCTGGTGCCGTTCCGCGAGCGGCTCGCCTCGGGCACCTGGGCGCAGGCCGCGGCCGCCGCCGAAGACGCTGCCCGCGCCACCGCCGATCTGGTGCCGCGCAGGGGACGGGCCCGCCCGCTCGCCGAGCGCAGCGTCGGCACCCCGGACCCGGGAGCCGTGTCGCTGGCCCTGATCGCCCGCACCGTCTCCGAGTACCTGCGAGAAGGGACGCGATGAACTACCGCATCGTGGTCGGCTGCGACGACGCCGGCCTGGACTACAAGGAACAACTCGCCGCCGACCTGCGGGCCGACCCGCGGGTGGCGGAGGTGATCGACCTGGGCGTGCACCGCGGCGCGGACGACGTGCACCGGCCCTACCCGGAGATCGGGCTCGCCGCGGGCGAGGCGATCCGCGACGGCAGGGCCGACCGGGCGGTGCTGGTGTGCGGCACCGGCATCGGGATGGCGCTGTCGGCGAACAAGGTGCCCGGCGTGCGGGCCACCACCGCGCACGACTCGTTCTCCGTCGAACGCTCGATCCTGTCCAACAACTGCCAGGTGCTCACGCTCGGGCAGCGGGTGGTCGGGCTGGAGCTGGCACGGCGGCTCGTGGCAGAGTGGCTGGGATACACCTTCGACGAGCGGTCCGCCAGCGCGGCGAAGGTATCGTTGATCAGCGAGTACGAGCGGTGCTGACGACCAGCCCGGGGAGGGCGCGCGTGGTGAAGGAGCCGAACCGCAACCTGCGGCAGATGGCTGTCGACACGCTGCGCCAGGCCATCACGACCGGCGAGTTCCCGCCGGGCAGCCACCTCGGCGAGGTGCAGGTCTCCGAGCAGCTCGGCATCAGCCGCGGCACCCTGCGGGAGGCGTTCCGCCAGCTCCAGCAGGAGGGGCTCGTCGAATACGGCGAGCGCGGCCGCGTCACGGTCCGGCTGATCAGCGAGAAGGACATCATCAACACCTTCACCGTCCGGGCGGCGCTGGAGGCGCTGGCCGGCGAGACGCTGGCGTCGAGCTACTACCGCGAGGAGCACTGCCGCCGCCTGCGGGCCGCGGTGGACCGGATGGCGCGCGCCACCCGGGTGTCGCTGGAGGCCCAGATCGAGGCCGACCTGGCCTTCCACGAGCTGCTGGTCGAGCTGACCGACAACGACGCGCTGGTGCGCTCGTGGAAGCTCCTCGAAGGCCCGATCCGCATGTGCATCATGTACCGCGGCCTGGAACGCGCCCTGTCCAACATGAGCCCGGGCCGCCACCTGGAGATCGTCACGGCGATCGAGTCCGGTGACCCGGTCAAGACGCAGAGCGTGATCTCCGAGCACATGGTCGCCACCGCGCAGGCCCTGCTGTTCGGCACGGTGCGCACCCGCCCGCGCATCGAGATCACCGGCGAGAACTGACTCTTCCCCCCGGGCGTGTTTTCCGCCCGGATCACGAAAGCGACGCAATCCATGACTGCATCGATCGCGCCGTCGGCGACCCGTGCCGACCGCGTCGCCGCGGCGGCCCACCGCATGCGGCACCACATCCTGAACATGGGCGAGGCCCAGGGCCAGGGCTACGTCGGGCAGGCGCTCGGCGCCGCCGACCTGCTCGCCACCGTCTACACCGACCAGCTGCGGCTGCGGCCTCAAGACCCGGAGTGGCCGGAGCGGGACCGGTTCCTGCTCTCCACCGGGCACTACGCCATCGGGCTGTACGCGGCGCTGGCCGAGGCCGGGGTGGTGCCGGTCGAGGAGCTGGAGACCTACGGCTCGGACGACTCGCGCCTGCCCATGTCGGGCATGGCGACCTACACCCCGGGCATGGAGATCTCCGGTGGCTCGCTCGGTCACGGGCTGACCGTCGCCGTCGGCATGGCGCTCGGGCTGCGGTTGCGGGGCTCGTCGTCGCGGGTGTTCAACTTCCTCTCCGACGGCGAGCTCGACGAGGGCTCCACGTGGGAAGCCGCGATGGGCGCCGCGCACCACCGGCTCGGGCTGCTCACCGCGATGGTCGACATCAACGCGCTGCAGGCCGACGGCCCCACCGCCGGTGTGCTGCGCACCGAGCCGGTCGTGGACAAGTGGGCGGCCGCGGGCTGGTTCGTCCGCCGCGTGGACGGCAACGACATCCCCGCCCTGCTCGCCGCGTTCGACGAGATCGCCGAGCAGGCGCGGCCGGACGGGCAGCCGTCGGTGCTGCTGTGCGACACCCGCATCGGCCGGGGCGTGCCGCTGCTGGAGACCAGGGAGAAGGCGCATTTCATGCGCATCGACGAGCACGAGTGGGACATCTGCCGCGGGCAGCTGGACGAAGGAGCGCGGGCGTGACCACCACCAAACGGCTGACCACGTCGGCGATGATCGCGTCGTTCGCCGACCCCGGCCAGAAGACGACGAGCGCGCCGTTCGGGCACGCGCTGGCCGCGCTCGCCGAGCAGGACACCCGGGTCGTCGGGCTGACCGCGGACCTCGGCAAGTACACCGACATGCACGTGTTCGCCCAGGCCCACCCGGACCGTTTCTTCCAGATGGGAATGGCCGAGCAGCTGCTGCTCGGCGCCGCGGCGGGCATGGCCGAGGTCGGGCTGGTGCCGTTCGCGTCCACCTACTCGGTGTTCGCGGCGCGGCGCGCGTACGACTTCCTGTGCCTGGACATCGCCGAGCCGAACCTCAACGTCAACGTGGTCGGCGGCCTGCCCGGCCTGACCACCGGGTACGGGCCGAGCCACCAGGCCACCGAGGACATCGCGATCTTCCGCGGCATGCCGAACCTGACGATCGTGGACCCGTGCGACTCGGTCGACATCGAGCAGGCCGTGCCGCAGCTGGCCGCGTGCGAGGGGCCGACGTACCTGCGGTTGCTGCGCGGCAAGGTGCCGACGGTGCTGGACGAGTACGACTACTCCTTCGAACTCGGCAAGGCTGCCGTGCTCCGCGGCGGGAACGACGTCGTGTTCGTCTCCAGTGGACTGATGACGATGCGTGCGCTGCAGGCGGCGGAGAAGCTGGCCGCGCACAAGGTCGACGTGGCCGTCGTGCACACACCGACGATCAAGCCGTTCGACTCGGAGACCGTGCTGCGCGAGATCGCCGGCGACCGGCTCGCGGTGACGCTGGAGAACCACACGGTGGTCGGCGGCCTGTTCGAGACGGTGGCCTCGGCGGCGGTGCGGGCCGGGGTGTCCGGCCGGATCGTGCCGGTCGCGCTGCCGGACGAGTTCCTGGCCGCCGGAGCGCTGCCCACGCTGCACGACCGGTACGGGCTGGCCACGGACCGCGTGGTGGAGCGGGTGCTGGCTGAGCTCGGCTGAGGCACCTCGGCTGAACGCCCGCTGCGTGACCACCTCCGTTGAACGCCGTGCGCTACCCCCGGACGGGGGTAGCGCCACCGCGCGGGTGTCGACGTGCCCTGGTCACGCGGGTACCGTGGGGCGACCGACGATGGTGTGGTGCGAGGAGGACGGACGCCGATGTCTGACGCCCGCTCGGTGCTGCATGTCGAGTTGGAGGGCGCCGCCCGCGTGGCGGGTCTGCCCGTCGTGTTCGGGGGCGAGGTGGTCGACGGCCGGTTGCGGCTGTCGGGCTTCGTCGGGACACGCACGACCGCGCTGCACAACCTGGACGTCCTGCCCGGCGCGGGCCTCGGCGGCCGCGTGCTGATGCAGGGCCACCCGATCGCCGTGAGCGACTACGGCAGCGCCCGCACCATCACCCACGACTACGACCGCCCGGTGCTCGCCGAGGGGCTGGCGTCGATCATCGCCGTGCCGGTCCGGGCCGGCGGGCGCTGCCGCGGCGTGCTGTACGGCGCGGTGCGGCGGCCGGTGACGTTCGGCGACCGCGTACGCGACGCCCTCATGGAGTCCGGCAAGCGCCTCGCCCGTGAGCTGAGCGAGCGCGACGAGCTGACCGCGCGCCTCGACTCGCTGTCCCCCGGGGCCACCCGCGAGGAGCTGCGCTCGGTGCACTCCGAGCTGCGGGCCATCGCCGGCGCGCTGCCCGACCCCGAGGCGCGCCGCCGGATCTACGCGGCCGCGCAACGGCTCGTCGACCTCGGCGAGGGCAAACCCGTCCAGGGCCCGCGGGTGCGTCTGTCCACCCGGGAGACCGATGTGCTCGCCCAGGTCGCCCTCGGCTTCACCAACGGCGAGGTCGCCGAGAGGCTGTCGCTGTCGCGGGAGACCGTCAAGGCCTACCTCGGTTCCGTGATGCGCAAGCTGGACGCCCACACCCGCCACGAAGCCGTCGTCAAGGCGCGCCGGCTGATGCTGCTGCCCTGAGGCCGGTGGCGCCGCGCGGCGCCACCGGCCCCCGGTTCAGGCCACGGTCGCGTCGCTGGCCTGCCCCGCCGTCATCGCGGT
>NZ_JBEXTX010000094.1:0-32079 GCF_040614175.1 Amycolatopsis sp. NPDC006131 | reverse complement strand
CTGATCTCCGGTCACGACGGCGGCACCGGTGCCTCGCCGCTGTCCTCGATCAAGCACGCGGGCGGCCCGTGGGAGCTGGGCCTGGCCGAGCGCAGCACCACGGGGCCGACCAGGCCCGACGGCAGGATCTTGTTGCGCGAGTTGGCCAGCGTGTTGGTCACCCGTACCGCGATCGTGTTCTCGCCGGGCTTCAACCACGCTGTCGCGTCCACTGTGTACGGTCGCCACAGCCCTGTGGGCAGCGCGGAGCCGTTCACGGTCACCGTGGCCAGATCGTGCACCTCGCCCAAGTCCAGGACCAGGTGGCGGTTCGCCAGGTCCTGCGCGGTCAGCGAAACCGTCGTCGAGTAGACGGCGCTGCCGGAGAACGTCGGGTCGAAGGCCGTCCACGAACCTAGTGGCCGCTCCGCCTCCACGGCGCCAGGCTTCTCCAGCCGCACCCGCCACGAGCCCGCCAGCGGGATCGGGGTCAGCGCGTCCGTCACGGTCGCCACCCCGCCGTAGCTCCGGCCGTTCGCCGCGCCCGACAGGCGGTACTCGCCGGGCGCGTCGGCGATCACCGTGGCCTGCAACGACCGTCCGTCCACCGTGACCACCTCCGCAGGCAGCGTGCCGTCGGTCAGGTGCGCGGTTTCCCGGACGCCGTGGCGGAAGACCACCGCGAGCGTCTCGTACGGCTGCAGCCGCACCGGCACCGCCACGCCGTCCCGCTCCGCCCGGTACGCGGTCGCCGTGCGGGTCGATCCGGTGCGCGGGTCCCAGATCTCCGGGACGCCCCCGCTGGGGAACGTCGCCGTCGTCGTCACGACCTGGTCGCTCTCGTTGTTCAGCAGGTACGCGACGTCCTTGCCACGCGCGGTCCGCGAGACCCGCACACTCGGCGCCGCCGGCTCCAGCTGCGCCGCCGCGTACGCCCGGGCCAGACCCGGCAACGCTTCGGCATCACCGACGACCGCGACCGAGCCGGCGCCGCGACGCTGCCACGCCGCGCCCGCGTCACCGAACAGGCGGCGCAACTCGCCCGCCAGCTCGGCGTCCCGGCCGCGCGCCTCCCGTGCCGGCAGCGGGCCGACGGCGGCCACGTGCCCGCCGACCTGCACGAACCGCGCCAGCGTGCGCACCGTCTCCACGTCCAGCACCGGCGTCTCCGGCAGCACCACCAGCTGGTAGGACGCCTCGCCGACGTGCAGCTGACCGGCGCGTGCCACGGCCTGGAACCGCGCCACCGGATCACCGGACAACGACGAGTCACTCACCAGGTCGAAGTCGACCTGACCCCGCTCCAGCGCGTACGCGGCATCCGCGAACTGCCCGTCCAGCGAGTGCTCGGCGTCGGCCACCCGGGTCTGCTCGGCCGCCCGCTGCGGCTGCACGAGCACGGTCCGCGCCAGGTTCTCGCCGCGGCCCAGCTCCATCACGCGGCCGATCCACTCGTCGACCGCGGGCATGTCCGCCCAGAACGTGCTGCGCGGACCGAACGGCGGCGGGAAGTTCACCGAGTTCTCGTCCGTCCACATGGCGTGCAGGAACGTCAGGTTCACGCCACGCGCCGCGAGTGCGCCCGTCGTGGCGTGCATGAACTCCGGCGCCACCTGCCAGCCCGAGTTGCCGAACGTCTCCATCACCACGCGCGGCGCGCCGCTCTGGTGCGCGGCGGACGCGGCGTTGCGGCCCAGCATCGTCTGCTCGCCGAGCGTGTAGTCGCCGGTGATCATGTCGCTGCCCGGCACCTGCGCCCACTGGTTGTCCTTGCTCAGGTCACCGGTGGAGTGCATGCGCTGCTGCGGGCCCTCCTCGTCCAGCAGCGGGTTGGTCAGCAGCTGCAGGCCGTGCCGCGCCATCCACTCGGCCTCGCGCTGGTAGTAGTTCGTGGCGAACAGGTTGTTCACCGCGCGCCAGTAGTACCCGGCGGCCGGGTCGGCGGTGGGATCCAGACCGTCCGCCGCGCCCATGTACGCCACGCCGGGCGTGCCGCCCGCGGCGACGATCGCCTGAGCCAGGCCCGGCGAGGCGGGCAGCCGCTTGAACGGGTGTGGCTGCGCGGAGGCGATGAACGGCTCGTCGTCCCAGAACCCGGGCACCACGGTGCCCATCGCCCACGGGAACCGCCGCACGTACTCGCCGGGCACGGTGTCCATGAACGCGTCGGTGGCCGCCGGGTCGAGCAGGTCCAGGTAGCCGCGCACGTAACCGCTGGAGTCGTCGCGCAGCAGCGCCTGCGAGTACACGTCGACCTGCCACTGGCCGGCCGGGACCTGCCAGGTGCCCTTCGCCGGGTCCAGCTCGACCGCGGTCCGGTGGTCGGCCGTGCCCGCCGGGCGCGCCGCCGCGGCGGTGATCCCGGCGAGGTTGACCCGCGTCGCCGGGAAGTCCGCGAGCACCCGGGCGTCGTCGAAGTTCGACGACCACAACGCCGTGCCGCCGGGCGCGGTCACCGACAGGTTGTCCCACTGCGACCGCTGGGTGCCCTCGGCCGACACCGCGACCGAGCCGGTGGCGTAGGTGGCATCGGTGGCCGCGGGCTGCACGGTGTTGTTGATCTTCGGCGTGATCGTGTTCCCGGAGACCGTCACCGTGACCGTCTGCGCGCGGGTGGCGGAGAACCCGGGCGTCGGGATGCCGGTGGTGAGCCGGGTCCGGGTGCCGCCGTCCACGCGCCAGACGCTCGTGTTGCCCTTGACGTCCACATCGACCAGGTAGCCGTTCGTGCCGTCGCTGCGCACCATCAGCTGGGTGCCGCCGGTGGTGAGCGTGACCTTGCCGGTGACCGTGTAGTCGGTCCAGCCGGCGCCGGTCGTGATCGCCGCGCCGCCCGGCTTGGTCGCCGGGTCGACGACGAGCTTCCCGGTGTCCACGGCCAGTCCGGTGGTCTCGGCGAGGGTCACCGTCGCCGGTCCGGTCACCACCCGGCTGGACCGCAGCAGCCCCTTGAGGCGCAGCTCCGGGTGCTCCTCGGCGACCTTCAGGCCGGCCCGGCCGCTCGGGAAGTTGTTGTCGTTGAACAGCCACATCTTCATGCCCGTGCGCTGCGCCTCACGCAGGACGTGCTCGATGAGCGTGAACCACTCCTCGGTGAGGAAGGCCGGCTGCATCGACGCGCCGCCGTACGGGAAGACCACGGCCTCGTAGATGCCCTTGTCCCGCATCTCGGCCATCTGCCGGTCGGTGATCTCCGGCGTGATCGTGTTGTTCCAGTACCAGTAGACGCTCGGGCGGCTGTCCTTCGGCGGGTTCGCGAAGGCGGCCGGGTCGAAACGGGACAGGTCGGTGGTCGCGGCGGGCGGGCGATCGGGGGTTTGGGCCACGGCGGGCGCGGCGGCCAGTCCGGCCGCCGTCACAGCCGCGAGCAGGACGGAGACGAGTCTTCTCATGGTGTCGTCCTCTCAGGACACTCGCGAGCGGAAGGTCCAGGAGCCGGAGCCGGCCTCGAACACGGCTTCGCCGCCGTCCACGCGGACGAAGCGGGCGCCGTCGGCGACCGGCGGGACGTGACCGGCGAACGGCACGTGCACCTCGGCAGTGGCGCCCACCGGGACGGTGACCTCCAGCCGGTACTCGCCGCCGGTGCGCGTCCAGGAGGTGCGGACCTCGCCGTAGGTGCTCTCGTACTTGCCCGACGCCGAGGTCAGGTCGCCGACCACCGCCGGGTCGATCAGCAGGCGCCGGAACCCGGTGGAATCGGCCGTCTGCTCGATGCCGGTCAGCCGCGTCTGCAGCCAGCCGTCCATCGCGCCGAGCATGAAGTGGTTCTGCGACTGGCCGCTGCCGCCGTCCCAGGTCTCGCCGAGCGCGGTCAGCCCGGCCTTGACCTGGAAACCGAGGCTGGGGCTGGTGGTCTGGGTCGCGATCAGGTAGACGACGTCGTCGCGCCCGGCCGCGGACAGCACGCGCAACACGGACGGGAACGAGATCTCGCCCATGATCAGGTGCCAGCCGGTGGCCTGGATGCTGTCCACGAGGTGCTGCACCTGCGCGGCCCGCAGGTTCGCGGGCACCGCGCCCATGTCCAGTGCCAGTGCGGTCGCGCCCTGCCCGCCGCCGCCGAACAGGCCGGTGGCCGGGTTGTAGTACTTCGCCCACACCTTCCGCGCGAGGTCGTCGGCGCGGGCGCGGTAGGCGGCCGCGTCGGCGTCCCGGCCAAGCGCTTGCGCGACCTGCGCGAGCCCGTCGGCGATGGCCCACACCCCGAAGGTGCCGGTGATCGCGCGCGGCATCACCGGCTTCTCCGTGGTGATCCAGTCGCCGAGGCTGTAGTCGTAGACCCCGCCGTCGATCCAGCGCGCGGTCTGGCTCTCCAGGTAGGACAGGTACCGCTGCATCGCCGGGTAGTAGGTGCGCAGCAGCTCATCGTCGCCGTAGGTGCGGTAGGCCTTGAGCGGCAGCAGGACCAGGGCACCGCCCCAGTTCGGGTCGTCGCGGTAGCTGCCTGCCAGCGTCACGTAGTCCGGGACGGTGCTCGGCACCATGCCGGAGGCCTCCTGGCCGTCGGCGATGTCCTGCACGATCTTGCCGAGGTAGGCCTCGACGTCGTAGTTGCGGGCGATCGTGTCGAACGCCAGGTGGTCCTGCTCCAGCCAGCCCAGCTTCTCCCGGCTCGGGCAGTCGGTCAGCACGCTCTGCATGTTGTTCTCCAGTGCGTGCCGGGTGAGGCGGTGGATGCCGTTGACGATCTCGTCGGACGTGGTGAACTCGCCCGCGGAGTCGTTGTCGGCCATGGTGCGCAGGCCGGTGACCGACAACCGCGCGTCGTCGGGGACGCCGACGACCTCCAGGTAGCGGAAGCCGCGGTAGGAGAACTCGGGGTGCCAGGTCTGGGTGCCGCCCTTGCCGGTGAAGCTGTCCCAGATCGGCGCGCCGACGTTGGACTTCGACTGGTCGACCCGCCCGTTGCGCAGCGCCTCGGCCGGGAAGACGCGGACCGTGGTGCCCGCCGGGGCGGTCAGCGTGATCTGCGGGATGCCGGCGATGTTGCGGCCGAGGTCGAACACCCGCACGCCGGGCGCGGGCCGGGACACCTCCGCGCCGGGCAGCTGTTCGACGACGCGGACCGGCTCGCCGCTGCGCGCGGTGAGCTTGGTGGTCGGCGCGGGCGGGGCGACGGCGGTGGCAGGCGTCCACGCGGCGCGGTTCGCGCCCGGCGCGTCCCAGCCCGGGATCTCGCGGCGGGCGTCGTAGTCCTCGCCGCCGTACCAGTTGGACGCCGTCGTCGGGCCGAGCGCGGTGCGCCACGACGGGTCCGTGGCGATGCGCTGCACGCTGCCGTCGGCCATGGTCAGCTCGAGCTGCGCGATCACCTGCGGGTCGCTGGCAGTGCGGGCGAACTTGCGGTAGCGGCCGGAGGTGTGCAGCGCGTCCGCGGTGCCGTTGCCGACCGCGATGCCGATGGTGTTCGCGCCGCCGCGGAGCTGGCCGGTCACGTCGTAGGCCGCGTAGGTGACGCGGTCGGCGTAGTCGGTGTTGCCGGGTTCGAGGACGGCGTCGCCGACGCGGGCGCCGTTGAGGCTCGGCACGTACACGCCGAGGCCGCTGACGTACAGGCGGGCCTGCTGCACGCGGCCCTGGACGGTGAAGTCCTTCGCGAACAGCGGCAGGGCCTCGGGCAGCCAGTTCTCCGGCGTGGGCTGGTCCTTGACGGTGGCGGCGACGGTGAACGGGCCGGTCGCGGTCGTCGCGGTCTGGATGGTGTAGTCGACGGGGAAGTTGGGGGTCCTGCCGTCGGCGGTGAGGGTGTCGGTGCGCGGGTAGAGCACGACCCGGTCGAAGGTGCGGTCGGCGCCGAGGTCGATCGTCACCCACACCGGCGCATTCGGATTGTCGTGCGCCGCGCTCTGGTAGCCGGCGTTGCTCGCCTCCTCCGGGTTGGAGGTGGTGAGGCCGTCGGCGATCAGGCCGGGCTCCCACTCCTTGCGGATGGTCTCGGTCTCCGAGGCGGTGACGAACTTTTCGCGCCCGGCGGCGAAGTTGACCGACGGGTTCGCGGAGTCGCGCACCTGCACCTCGGCGAGCTGCAGCCGGTAGGTCAGGTCCGGGAAGCGGCGCGGGGTGCCGGTGGTGACGAGGCGGTTGTTGCTGTCGATGGGCTGTTCGGCGAGCGGGAGGCCGAGCTTGGTGACGTCGAGGCGGACGTAGCGCGCGGTCCGCGCGGGGAGGGTGACGACCACGGGCTGCGCCGGCTTGCGGCTGAGCTGCCAGTCGTGGTGGGTGATCCAGCCCGCCGTCCAGTCCTCCTGGTCGGTGAGGCCGGTTTCGAACCAGGTCGGCTCGCTCCACGCCGAGGGCGCGGGGCCGGACCAGGTGCGCACGCGCCAGTAGACGCGCTGGCGGCTGCTGAGGGGCTGGCCGGCGTAGGTCGCTTCGACGTCGGCGCTGGGCACGCGCCCGGTGTCCCACAGGTCGGCGCGGCCGCGGTCGAGGGCTTCGCGCGAGGTGGCGGCCTGGATCTGGTAGGCGGACTGTTCGCGGTGACGGGCTTGAGCGGTGTTCTGCCAGGACAGGACGGGAGTGGTGTGGTCGGTCCCAAGTGGACGGTCCTGGTGCGCGGTGCGCAGATCGGTGACGGAGACGAGCCCGCCCTGCGCGACGCCCGGCGGGGCGACCCCGGACACCAGCGCCGCGGCGACGGTGACCGGGATCAGGATTCTGCGGAGACGAGAACGAGAGCGCATCGGTGCTGCTCCTCCTCGGCCGGTGGGGAGACGGCCGCTGATTCGACGGTGAATCGTTTCAAACCTGAGGGAACGTTACGGGGACTTCACGTCCGGAACAAGATCGGTGTCCGAATCCGGTCACCACGTCCCTCACGCGGGGGCCGTAGGAAACCCGTAGCCGCGCCCGGTACCGCCTGCTTGCGCACTTCTGTTCGTGCCAGGTTCACGACACACAGCTGCGCCACGATGGTTTTTCACCACTGGGAGGTTCATCATGCAACGAAGCTTGAGAAGGCTGGCCACGGTGTCGGCGCTGGCGGTCGCGGTGACGTTCACCGGCTGGACGGCCACCACCGCCTTGGCGGGCGCCAGTCCCGCCCCCACGGACACCGGGGCGGTGACGACCCAGGACGTCTGGGTCCCGTGGAAGGTCTACGCCACCTACGAAAAGTGCCGGCAGCAGGGCCGGGACATGATCGGCGTCGGCGCGGTCGTCGACTACCGGTGCAGCTACGACAGCCCCGGCTGGCTCCTCGAACTCCGGATGGTCAGCTAGCGGCGTGCCTCCGGCGGGGAACTCACAGCAGTCCCCGCCGGGCGGCCCACACCACGGCCTGGATGGGCGCGGCGAAGCCGAGGCGGTCGCAGATCGCCCGCAGCCGCCGCCGCACGGTCCGCTCCGACAGGTCCAGGCGGCGGGCGATGGCGTCCAGCGGGAGGCCGTCCGCGAGCAGTTCCAGCAGCTCCAGGTCCGCCCGCGGCAACGTGTCCGGCCGCTGCGCGGTCGTCACGGCGACACCAGCAGCACGTGCAGCGTCCGCGGCCCGTGCACGCCCTCGACCCGGTTCAGCTCGATGTCGCTCGTCGCGCTGGGGCCGCTGATCCACGTCTGCGGGCGGTCCGGGGACAGCGCCGCCACGGCCTGCGGCACGCCGGGCACGATCTGGTCCGTCCGCAGCACGCACACGTGCCGGTCCGGCACCAGGCTCACCGCCCGGCGCCCCTGCCCCGGCCCGTGGTCCAGCACGATCGTGCCCGTCGTCGCGATCGCCAGCGCCGCCAGCGTCACCACCGCGTCCAGCCGGTCCAGCTCCGCCGCGGACTGCCCGGTGTCCGGCACCGCGCCGGGCACCTGCCACGGGAAACCGTCCGGCACCAGCACCGAGCCCGCGCTGCCGAGCGCCGACGCCAGTGCCGCGGGCAGGGTGTCCTCCGTGCACCGCGTCAGCTCGGCCCGGTAGTCGACCAGCCGCTCGGCGAACAGCTCCACCACGTCACCGGCCGGAACCACCGAACGGTAGCCGCGCGGCACCGGCGCCTCCGACGGGTCCGCCGCGGCCAGCGCGGACCGCACCCGGCCGAGGATCTCCTCCCGCGCGCTCATCGCCGTCCCTCCCGCCGCCACCACGACCGGAACGACTCCACCGGCGGCGCCGGCACGTCCCGCGCGTTGCTCCACAACGAACCCGGCCACGGCAACCGGCCCAGGGCACGCCGTCCGCCGGGCATCACCTTGCGCCCGAACCGCCCCAGCAATCGCCCGGCGAGCCCCATTCCGCGCTCGGCCAGGCCAAGGCGCTTCGAGTCCGCCAGCACCCAGGACGCCGACTTCATCGCCACCGCCTCGGCCTTCGGCGAAGACCGGTGCGCGTCGACCACTTTGGACCGCAGGTGCACCAGCACCTCGGGGATGTCGATCCGCACCGGGCACGCCTCGAAGCACGCGCCGCACAGGCTGGACGCGTACGGCAGCGAGTCCACCTGGTCGTCCACGCCCGTGCCGCGCAGCAGCGGGTTCAGGATCGCCCCGATCGGCCCCGGGTACACCGAGCCGTACGCGTGCCCGCCGGTGCGCTCGTACACCGGGCACACGTTCAGGCAGGCCGAGCACCGGATGCAGCGCAGCGCCTGCCGCCCCACCTCGTCGGCCAGCGCGCGAGTGCGGCCGTTGTCCAGCAGCACCACGTGCGCCTCCTGGCCCTCGGTCGCGCCCGACCACGTCGAGGTGTAGGGGTTCATCCGCTCCCCCGTGCTGGAGCGCGGCAGCAGCTGCAGGAACACGTCCAGATCGGACCAGGTGGGCACGATCTTCTCGATCCCGACCACCGACACCAGCACCTCGGGCAGCGTCAGGCACATCCGCCCGTTGCCCTCGGACTCGACGACGACGAGCGTCCCGGTCTCGGCGACCGCGAAGTTCGCCCCGGACACGGCCATCCGGGCCCGCAGGAACTTCTCCCGCAGGTGCAGCCGCGCCGCGCCGGCCAGCTCCGCAGGCCGGTCCGACAGGTCGTCGGGCGCCGGGCGTCCCGCGGCGGCCATCTTGTCGCGGAAGATCTCGCGGATTTCCGCGCGGTTGCGGTGGATCGCGGGCACCAGGATGTGCGAGGGCAGGTCGTCGCCGAGCTGCACGATCAGCTCGGCCAGGTCGGTCTCCCACGCCGTGATGCCCTGTGCGGCCAGTGCTTCGTTGAGCCCGATCTCCTGCGTCGCCATCGACTTGACCTTGACGACCTCGTCGACGGCGTGCTGCTTCGCGATCCCCGCGACGATCTCGCACGCCTCGGCGGCGTCCCGCGCCCAGTGCACGGTCGCGCCCCGGTCGGTCAGGGACTTCTCCAGTCGCAGCAGGTGCTCGTCGAGGTGTCGCAGCGTGTTGTCCTTGATCGCCGCGCCGGCCAGGCGCAGCTCCTCCCACTCGTCCACCTCGCCGACGACCGCGGCGCGCTTGGCGCGGATCGTGCCGGTGGCGTGCGCGAGGTTGCGGCGCAGCTGCGTGTCCGACAACGCCTCCCGGGCCGCCGCCGGAAAGGCGGGCATCCCAACGAAAGTGGCGCTCATGCGTCCTCCGTCCCGGCGAGCACTTCGGCCAGATGCATCACGCGCACGCCGGTGCGTTGCCGCGACAGCAGCCCGCCGATGTGCAGCAGGCACGAGTTGTCCCCGGCCACCAGCACCTCGGCGCCGGTGTCCAGCACGTGCCGCGCCTTGTCCGCGCCCATCGCGGTCGAGGTCTCCGCGTTCTTCACCGCGAACGTGCCACCGAAACCGCAGCACTCGTCCGCGGCGGGCAGCTCCACCAGGTCCAGCCCGCGCACCTCGCGCAGCAGCCGCAGCGGCCGGTCGCCGACACCCAGCATCCGCAGAGAGTGGCAGGTCGGGTGGTAGGTGACGCGGTGCGGGAAGTACGCCCCCACGTCGGTCACGCCGAGCACGTCGACCAGGAACTCGGTCAGCTCGTACACCTTCGGCGAGGTCTCCGCGACCGCCTCCTGCAACCGGCCGTCCCCGCTGCGCCGCGCGACGATCGAGTGCTGGTGCCGCACCGATCCCGCGCACGAGCCGGACGGCGTCACGATCGCGTCGTACCCGGCGAACGCGTCGACGAAGTTGCGCACCACCGGCACGGCCTCGTCGAGGTAGCCGGTGTTGACCATCGGCTGGGCGCAGCACGTCTGGGCGACCGGGAAGTCCGCCTCCACGCCGAGCCGCCGCAGCAGCGTGAACACCGCCTTGCCGGTGCCCGGGAACATCGCGTCGTTGATGCAGGTGACCTGCACGGCGACCTTCATGCCACCACCTTCGGATCGATCCGCGCGGCCGCCAGCGCCCAGTCGGCCTCGCGGCCGGACGGTTCGTAGCGGCGCAGCTCGTGCGTGTCCCGGATCAGCGCCCGCATCGCGGCCAGGTCCGGCAGGTCCGCGCCCAGCGCGCGGGCCTGCACGAGCACGTTGCCCAGCGCCGCGGCCTCGACCGGCCCGGCCAGCACGGGCACGCCGCAGGCGTCCGCGGTGAGCTGGCACAACAGCTCGTTGCGGACTCCGCCACCGACCACGTGGACGACGTCGACCGGCCGTCCGGTCAGCTCCGATGCCTGGCGCACGGTCCGACGATAGGCCAGCGCGAGGCTGTCCAGCACACACCGGACGATCTCCCCCGGCGTCTCCGGGACCCGCTGCCCGGTCTCGGCGCAGGCCTGCCGGATCCGGGACGGCATGTCGCCCGGCGGCAGGAACACCGGCGCGTCGATGTCCACCACCGCGGACAACGCGGGCACCTCCGCGGCCTGCGCCAGCACCGACGGCAGCGCGACCGGCGTGCCCTGCGCCTCCCACGTGCGCAGCGACTCGGACAGCACCCACAGGCCCATCACGTTCCGCAGGAACCGGATCGTGCCGTCGACACCGCCTTCGTTCGTGAAGTTGGCCGCCAGCGCGGCGTCGCCCAGCTCCGGCTCGTCGAGCTCCAGTCCGACCAGCGACCAGGTGCCCGAGGAGATGTAGGCGAAGTTCGCGCCCGGCTCGGCGGGCACCCCCACCACGGCGGACGCGGTGTCGTGCGAGCCGACCGCGACCACCGGCAGCTCCGGCAGCGCCAGCTCGGCGGCCAGGTCCGGCAGCAGCGTGCCGACCACCGTGCCCGGGTCGCGCAACGGCGGCAGCAACCGCGGCGGGATGCCGACGCGGGTGGCCAGGTCCACTGCCCACTCCCGCGACCGCACGTCGTAGAGCTGCGTGGTGGAGGCGTTGGTGCGCTCGGCGCCGCGCACCCCGGTCAGCCAGTAGTTCAGCAGGTCCGGGATCAGCAGCATCGTTTCGGCCGCGCTCAGGTCACGCTCGGCCAGCAGCTGGTAGAGCGTGTTGAACGGCAGCTGCTGCAGGCCGGTGACGTCGAACAGCTCCCGCGCCGGCACGGACTCCAGGACCCGCTCGGCCACGCCCTCGGTGCGTGCGTCGCGGTAGTTGACCGGGTTGCCCAGCAGCGCCCCGGAGGCGTCGAGCAACCCGTAGTCCACGGCCCAGGAGTCTATGCCGAGACCGTCCAGCGCACCGGCCTTGTGCGCGGCCTGCACCCCGGTCAGCAGCTCGCGGTAGAGGCCGAGGATGTCCCAGTGCAGGGTCGATCCACCCGCGTGGGCGACCCGGACGCCGCCGTTGGGGAACCGGTGCACCTCCTGCACCGACAGCACGCCGGGCCCCACCGTCCCGGCCATGACGCGCCCACTGGACGCGCCCAGGTCGACGGCCGCCAGTCGCATCACACCCGCACCACGCGCAGTTCGAGACCGAGCAGGTCGGCCACCGCCTCCAGCTCCGCGACGCGGTGCCCGGTGCCCAGCGCCCAGTGGTGGTTGACCCCGGCGGCCGACCACGCGTCGGTCCACTCGCCGGGGTTGCCGCCGAAGTCGACGCGGGAGGTGGTGTTGCCGATCTCCAGCAGCGGGCCGGGCACGACCTCGCCCTCGGACGCGACGAGCGTGAACCGCCCGTCGCGTTCCTGACCGAGGCCGAGCAGCGTCACCGGACCGTGCTTGACGTCGAACTCGACGGACACGCCCCAGCCGCGCTTGCCGTGGTAGACGCCCAGGCCGCGCAGCAGCGGCCGCCGCGCGCTGATCGCCAGGTGCGCCGGGCCGTCGTGGCCCATCTCGACCACGTTGTCCCGGAAGTTGAGCGCCTGCAGCTCGGTGAACGAGCCGCCCGCGCCGAGCCGGTCCATCACCAGCATGGCCAGCGAGTTGCGCAGCTCGAACTCCCCCGCCGCCGGGATGCCGCGCGCGGTGAGCAGCGAGGCGCCGAGGATGAACCCGGCGCCGACCCGCTCGTGGGTCTCGCCGTCCAGGCCGCGGTGGTAGTAGGCCAGCGTGTCCAGGGAGAAGTCCTCGACCAGCCGGTCCAGCGCCACCGAGACGCGAGCGCCCCACGCGAAGTCCTCCTCGACGACCGAGTCGTCCAGGTCGAACACCTTCCGCGCGAGATCCATCCGCGCGGCGGTCTCGTCGTCGGTGACCTTCTCGACCCGCACCCGCAGGTCGTCGATCTCCAGGATCTCCACGTGCCCGCCGAGCTGCGCGGTCACCAGCGTCGGATCGGTCGAGACGTCCATCATGCCCGGGTAGAGGTGGCCGAGCAGGCCGTGCCGCCCGTGCCGGAACGCGGCGCGCACCCCGGCGGCCTTGATCCAGCGCTCGATGCGGGTCCAGGCCCGCTCGTCCTCCAGGTACCCGGACACCGACCGGAACTCGACGCCGACGCGGCGGAAGGCGTTGGCCATCTCCGGCAGCGGGCAGGCGCCGCAGTAGGCGAGCCAGGCGCCGGTGTCGAAGTTCGCGTGGTCCATCGCCTCGGTGGGCTGCAGGTTGAGCAGCAGCACCGGCGCTCCGCTGCGCTGCGCGACCGGCGCGAGCATGCTGGACGTGAGGTAGGTGGTGAGGAAGCCGATGATCAGGTCGCAGTCGGCGACCCGCAGCTTCTCCGCGGCGGCCGCGCCCTCCCGCTCGTCCGAGACGTACCCGGCGTCCACCACCTCGCAGTCCATTCCGGACAGTCGCTCGGCCACCCGCCGCGCGGAGGCCTGGAGTTGCGGCAGCAGCTCCGGGAACTGTGGCCAGTACGCCCCGAGCCCGCCTGCGACGAGGCCGACGCGGGTGCGCCTCGGGGTGATCCGCTCCAGGTCCATGGTGAAGGTCCCTTCCTGCTTCAGCGGAGGAAAGCGGCCGCGACACCCGCGTCCACGGGCACGTGCAGGCCGGTCGTGTGCGTCAGGTCGCCGCCGGTGAGCGCGAACACCGCTGCGGCGACGTGCTCGGGCAGCACCTCGCGCTTGAGGATGGTGCGCTGGGCGTAGAACTTGCCCAGGTCCTCCTCCGGCACGCCGTAGACCGCGGCGCGTTGCGCGCCCCAGCCACCGGCGAAGATGCCGGAACCGCGCACCACACCGTCCGGGTTGACGCCGTTGACCCGGATGCCGTGCTCGCCGAGTTCGGCGGCCAGCAGCCGGACCTGGTGCGCCTGGTCGGCCTTGGCCGCGCCGTAGGCGACGTTGTTGGGGCCGGCGAACACCGAGTTCTTCGACGAGATGTAGACGATGTCGCCGCCGAGGCCCTGCGCGATCATCGCCTTCGCCGCGGCCTGCGAGACCAGGAACGAGCCCTTGGCCATCACGTCGTGCTGCAGGTCCCAGTCCTTCTCGGTGGTCTCCAGCAGCGGCTTGGAGATCGACAGCCCGGCGTTGTTGACCACCAGGTCGATGCCGCCGAACGCCAGCACGGTCGCGTCCACCGCGGCGGCGACCGCATCGGCGTCGACGACGTTCGCGACCACCGAAACCGCCTTGTCCGTGTTCCCGATGGAGCGCGCGACCTCCTCGGCGGCGTCACCGTTCAGGTCCGCGATCGCCACGCACGCGCCCTCGGCGGCGAGCCGTTCGGCGATGGCGCGCCCGATGCCCGACCCGGCGCCGGTCACCAGGGCAACGCGCCCGGCCAGCGGCTTCGGCTTGGGCATGCGCTGGAGCTTGGCCTCCTCCAGCGCCCAGTACTCGATGCGGAACTTCTCGCTCTCCGGGATCGGCGCGTAGCGGGAGACCGCCTCGGCGCCGCGCATCACGTTGATCGCGTTGACGTAGAACTCGCCGGCCACGCGCGCGGTCTGCTTGTCCTTGCCGAAGGAGAACATGCCGACACCGGGCACCAGCACGATCGCCGGGTCCGCGCCGCGCATCGCCGGGCTGTCCGGGGTCGCGTGCCGCTCGTAGTAGGCGCGGTAGTCCGCGCGGTAGGCCTCGTGCAGTTCCGCCAGCCGCGCGACGACGTCCTCCAGCGGGGCGGTCGCGGGCAGGTCGACCACGAGCGGGCGGACCTTGGTGCGCAGGAAGTGGTCCGGGCACGAGGTGCCGAGCGCGGCGAGCGGCTGCAGCTTCTCCCGGGACAGGAACTCCAGCACCACGTCGCTGTCGTTGTAGTGGCCCACCTGGCGCTGGTCGGTCGAGGCCAGCCCGCGGATCACCGGCGCCAGCGCGGCGGCCCGCTTCCGCCGCTCCTCCTCCGGCAGCGGCTCGAACCCGGGCACGACCGCGCCGAAGGGCTCCGCGGAGCCCCGCTCGGCGAGGAACTTCTCCGCGGTCCGGATGATCTCCAGCGAGTTCCGCCGGCACTCCTCCGACGTCTCGCCCCACGCGGTGATGCCGTGCCCGCCCAGGATCACGCCGATCGCCTGTGGGTTGGCCTTCTTCACCGCAGCGATGTCCAGGCCCAGCTGGAACCCGGGGCGGCGCCAGTCCACCCACACCACGCGGTCGCCGAAGCACTCCTTGGTCAGCGCCGGTCCGTCGGCCGCGGTGGCCAGCGCGATGCCCGAGTCCGGGTGCAGGTGGTCGACGTGCGTGGCCTCGACCAGGCCGTGCATCGCGGTGTCGATCGACGGCGCGGCGCCGCCGCGGCCGTGCAGACAGTAGTCGAACGCGGCGACCATCTCGTCCTCGCGCTCGACACCCGGGTAGACGTCCACCAGCGCGCGCAGGCGGTCCAGCCGCAGCACGGCCAGCCCGGCCTCGGTCAGCGTGCCCAGGTCACCCCCGGATCCCTTGACCCACAGCAGTTCCGCCGGCTGCCCGGTGACCGGGTCGGTCTCGCTGCCCTTGGCCGAGGTGTTGCCCCCGGCGTAGTTGGTGTTGCGCGGGTCGGCGCCGAGGGCGTTGCTGCGCTGGATGAGTTCGGCGGCGGGATTGTTCGTCATGGTGGTTCAGGCTCCCCAACCGGCCTGCCGGCCGTCGGCTCGTTCGGCGACGATCTTTTCCTGGTAACCGCTGCGGTGGTAGGCGGCGATCGGGTCCGGGTCCAGCCCGGCCTCCTCGCGCAGCTCGGCCAGCAGCGGCCGCACGTCGGTGTTGTAGGCGTCCATCAGCACGGCGTTGGCGCCGAGCACGTCTCCGTTCTGCTGCGCGGCGAACAAGGCGTCCTTGTCGACCAGCAGGGCCTTCGCGGTGGCCTCCTGCACGTTGAGCACCGAGCGGATGATCGCCGGGATCTTCGCCTCGATGTTGTGGCACTGGTCGAGCATGAAGTTGATGCCGTAGGACGGGTCCAGCGCGTCGGCGCGCACGATCTCCCACATGATGCGGAACAGCTGGAACGGGTCGGCGGCGCCGGCCATCAGGTCGTCGTCGGCGTAGAAGCGCGAGTTGAAGTCGAACGCGCCGAGCTTGCCCTGGCGCAGCAGGAACGCGACGATGAACTCGATGTTGGTGCCCGGGGCGTGGTGGCCGGTGTCGATGCACACCGTCGCCTTCGGACCGAGCTCGACGCAGTGCGCGTACGAGGTGCCCCAGTCCGGCACGTCGGTGGCGTAGAAGGCGGGCTCGAACAGCTTGTACTCCAGCAGGATCCGCTGGTCGTCGCCGAGCCGGTCGTAGGCCTCGCGCAGCGCGGCGGCCAGCCGGTCCTGCCGGGTGCGCAGGTCGTCCTGGCCCGGGTAGTTGATGCCGTCGGAGAACCAGAACTTCAGGTCCTTGCTGCCCGTGGCGTCCATGATGTCGATCGCCTCGAGCAGCTGATCGGTGGCCTTGCGGCGGATCCGCGGGTCGGGGTTGGTGACCGAGCCCAGCTTGTAGTCCTCGTCCTGGAAGACGTTGGTGTTGATGGCGCCGATCTCGATGCCCAGGTCGTGCGCGTACTTGGTGAGGGCGCCGTAGTCGTCGACCCGGTCCCACGGGATGTGCAGCGCCACGCTCGGCGCGATGCCGGTCAGCTCGTGCACCTTCGCCGCGTCGGCGATCTTCTCCTCCGGCGTGCGGGGCACCCCGGGCTGCGGGAACACCTTGAAGCGGGTGCCGGAGTTGGCGTAGGCCCACGAAGGCGTCTCGATCCGCTGAGCGCGCAGGGCTGCTTTCACGGCGGTCAGGTCGGACAACAGGATCACTTTCCTTCCAGGTGGAAGACCTCGGTGAGCAACTGGAACCCCTCGTCGGGGCCGCGCCCGTCCAGGCCCGTGAAGAATTCGGCCATTTCGGCCTGCCAGCGGGCGTTGACCTCGGTGCGGGCCATGGCCGCCTGCGCGGCGTCGAGGTCGTCGGCCTCGACGTAGCCGATCAGCAGGCCGTCGTCCCGGAGGAACAGCGAGTAGTTGCGCCATCCGGTGTCGGTCAGCGCCTGCCGCATCTCCGGCCACACGGCGCGGTGCCGCTCGGCGTACTCGGCCATCCGGTCAGGCTTCACCTGCAGGCAGAAGCAGTATCGGGCCACGATCCGTCCTCGGTGGAGCCCCGGCCGGGCCGCCGGTGCGGCCCGGCCGGGAGACTGTCAGAAGTTGTACTGGTCGATGTTGCTCGCGTCGAACACCGTCGGCGGGCCGAGGACGATCTCGCCGTCCTTGCCGATCGTGTACTCGCCGAGCTTGCCCGCCTTGAACTTCTGGCCCTCGACGCCGGTGATCTGGCCGGAGGCCAGTGCGACACCCGCGTAGGCGGCCAGGTAGCCGATGTCGGCCGGGTTCCACAGGGCGAACTTGGTGACGGTGCCGTCCTTGATGTACTCGCGCATCTGGTTCGGCGTGCCGAGTCCGGTGACCGCGACCTTGCCCTTGTAGCTGGAGGAGCTGATGTAGCGGGCGGCCGCGGCGATGCCGACGGTGGTCGGCGCGACGATGGCCTTCAGGTTCGGGTAGGACTGCAGCAGGCCCTGGGCCTCCTGGAACGACTTCTGGTCGTCGTCGTTGCCGTAGGCGACCTTCACCAGCTTCAGGTTCGCGTACTCGGGCTTGGTGAGCTGCTGCTTGAACACCTCGATCCAGGCGTTCTGGTTGGTGGCGTTCGGGGTCGCCGACAGGATGGCGATCTCACCCGAGCCGCCCGCCAGCTCGCTGGCCATCTTCGCCAGCTGCTCGCCGATGCCCTCGGTGGTGGCCTGGTTGATGAACACGTCGCGGCAGTCCTTGGCCGCGTCGGAGTCGAAGGCCACGACCTTGATGCCGGAGCTGCGTGCCTGGTTCAGCGACGGGCACACCGCGTTCGGGTCGTTCGCCGCGATGCCGATGACGTCCTGCTGCTGCTGGATCAGCGTGTTGATGTAGCTGACCTGCGAGGAGGCACTCGCGTCGTTCGGGCCGACCAGCTTGTACTCGCCCTTGAGCTCGTCCAGCGCGGTCTTGCCGCCGCCCACCTCGATGTCCGAGTACGGGTTGTTGAGCTGCTTGGGCAGGAAGGCCATCTTGACGCCTTCCTTGGTGGCGGCGTTCGGGTCGGCCTGCGCGGTCGACTGGGCGCCACCACCGCCGGACGAGCTGCTGTCGTTCTTCGTGGTGCCACCGCACGCGGACACCGTCAGCACGAGCGCTGCCGACACCGCACCGGCGAGGAGTCGTCTCTTCATGGGCGTTTCGCCTTTCTATGTGGTCGCCCGGCGCCGCACGGCAGCCCGGAACCTGATCACGATGTTGGGCAGGAGCACCGAGATGATCAGCAGCACCCCGGTGACGATGTTGAGCGCCTCGTTCGACACGTCCTGCAGCCGCAGCGCGTTCTGCAGCGTGGCCAGCAGGACCACCCCGGCGAGCACACCCGGCAGGGTGCCCTTGCCGCCGAAGATGGAGACACCGCCGAGCAGGACCGCCGCCACGACGGCGAGTTCCATGCCGAGGCCGTTGTCGGCGCGGGCGCTGGAGTACCGCAGCGTCCACAGCACGCCGGCCAGGCCGGCGACGAGACCGCTGACGACGTAGAGCCAGAACTTCAGCCGCGCCACGCGGATGCCGGCGAAGCGCGCGGCCTGCTCGCTGGCGCCGGCGGCGTAGACCGAGCGGCCGACCGGCGTCGCGTGCAGCACCAGGCCGAACACCACGGCGAGCACCACCAGCGGGATCAGCACGTTCGGGATCGGGCCGTCGCCGATCGTGCCGGTCACCCACGAGGTGTAGGCACGCGGGAAGTCGGCCACCGCGCCGTCGCCGAGCACCACGAACGCCAGGCCGCGGTAGAGCGCGAGCGTGCCGATGGTGACCGCCAGTGACGGCAGTTTCAGCACGGTCACGAAGAACCCATTGAGCGCGCCCAGCACCGCGCCGAGCACCAGGCACAGCGGGATGATCGTCTCGATGGGCAGGCCGCGGTTCCACAGGTCGCCCATCACGGCCGAGGTGAGGCCGAGGGTGCTCGCCACGGACAGGTCGATCTCGCCGGTGACGATCACGAACGTCATCGGCAGCGCGATCAACGCGATGGGCAGCAGGTCCAGCAGCAGGAACGTGAAGTTGCGGCTGCTGCCGAAGTTCTCCACGACGCCGGAGGCGATGAGCAGCACCAGCACCGTGATCACGATGACGGCGGCGTCCCAGCTCGCCAGGCGGGACAGCCAGGCCGGCCGCTTGTCAGACATGGGAATCCCTCTTCTTCAGTGACTTGGCCACCCGCACCGCGACCAGGCGGTCGGCCCCGATCGCGAGCAGGATCAGCGCGCCGACGATGGCCTGCTGCCAGAACTGGTTGATGTCGAGGACCGCCAGGGAACTGCCGATGACCGTGAGCAGCAGGGCGCCCAGGCCCGCGCCCCACACGGTGCCGCTGCCGCCGAACACCGCGACCCCGCCGACCACCGCGGCGGCGACCACGTTCAGCTCGTAACCGTTGCCCGCGGCCGCGTCGATCGTGCCGAACCGCGCGGCGAACAGGACACCGGCGACCCCGGCCAGCGCGCCGCTCACCAGGAACGCGGCGATGGTGTTGCGGCCGACCTTGATGCCGGCCAGCTCGGCGGCCTGCGGGCTCGACCCCATCGCGTACAGCTCGCGGCCGGCGCGGTAGTTGCGCAGCACGACCCCGGCCACGACCAGCACGATCACCGCGATCAGCACCAGCCACGGGATGCCCAGGATCGAGGAGTTGCCGAACTTCAGGAAGTGCCCGGGCAGCTCGTCGGCGTTGATCTGCTCGCCGCCCGCCCAAAAGTAGGCCGTACCGCGGAAGGCGTAGAGCGTGCCGAGGGTGACCACCAGGGCGGGCACCTGGCCGAACCGGACCAGGAACCCGTTGACGACACCACACGCGGCGCCGACCGCGACGCCGACGAACAGCGCGACGATCACCGGCATGCCCTGGTTGGCCTGCAGCAGCGAGCCCACCGCGAACGCGGACAGGCCGAGCACCGAGCCGACCGACAGGTCGATGTTGCGGGTGATCATCACCGTCGCCTGGCCGACCGCGAGCACGGCCAGGATCGCGGTGCCGAGCAGGATGTCGCGGATGCTCTGCGCGGACAGGAACCGCGAGTTCTGCGTCGCCGTGAACGCGACCAGCGCGATCAACGCGAGGACGATGCCCGCCTCACGCGCCTTGAACAGGCCGCCGACCGAGAACTTCCGTGGCACCGACCGGCTCGTCGTCGTGGGAGCCACCACCTTCGTCGCGTTCACGCCGCCGCTCCCTGACCCATCGCTGCGAACATCACCGAGTCCTCACTCGCGTCCTCGCGGGAGATCTCCGCGACGATCCGTCCCTCGCGCATCACCAGCACGCGGTCGGCCATGCCGAGCACCTCGGGCAGCTCGGAGGACACCATGATCACGGCGACGCCCTCCGCGGCCAGCGACGACATCAGCCGGTGCACCTCGGCCTTCGTGCCGACGTCGATGCCCCGCGTCGGCTCGTCGACGATCAGCACGCTCGGCGCCATCGACAGCCACTTGGCCAGCACGACCTTCTGCTGGTTGCCGCCGGACAGCGTGCCGACGGCGTCGCTGAGCCGGCCGTACTTGGTCTGCAGGCGCTCGGTCCAGCGCAGGGCTTCCCGGCGCTCGCCGCCGCCGAAGAGGAAACCCAGCTTCGCCAGCGCGCCCGAGCGCGGCAGGGTCACGTTCCGCTCGATGGAGAGGTCCATGACCAGGCCCTGCTGGCGACGGTCCTCCGGCACCAGGGCCATGCCCGCGGCCATCGCGGCGCGCGGCGAGCCCGGCTTGAGCTTCTTCCCGCGCAGCTTCACGGTTCCCGCGTCGCGTTCGTCCACTCCGAACACCGCCTGGACCACTTCGGACCGTCCACTGCCGACCAGCCCGGCGAACGCGACGATCTCGCCCGCCCGGACCTCGAACGAGACGTCCCGGAAGACGCCCTCGCGGGACAGGCCCTCGACCTCGAGCACGACCTCCCCCGGGGTGACGTCCTGCTTGGGGAACAACGCGTCCAGCTCGCGGCCGACCATGCGGCGGACCATCTCGTCGACCGTCAGGTCGTCCATCGGGTCGGTGGAGACGTGCTTGCCGTCGCGCATGATCGTCACGCGCTGGCACAACTCGGTGATCTCCTCGAAGCGGTGCGAGATGAACATGATCGCCGCACCCTCGTCACGCAGGTTGCGCGCGACCGAGAACAGGCGCTCGACCTCGACCAGCGACAGCGCCGCGGTCGGCTCGTCCATGATCAGCACACGCGCGTCGGCGGACAGCGCCTTGGCGATCTCCACGATCTGCTGGTCGGCGATTGACAGACCGCGAGCCGGGCGGCCCGGGTCGATCCGCACGCCGAGGCGGGCGAACAGCTTCTCCGCCTCGGCCCGGATCGCGCCGCGGTCGATCATGCCCAGCCGCTTGCGCGGGTGGCGGCCCATCACGATGTTCTCCTCGACCGTGAGGTCGGGGAACAGCGTGGGTTCCTGGTAGATCACCGCGATCCCGGCGGCCTTGGCGTCGGCCGGGGAGGAGAACTCGACGGGCTGCCCGTCGACCAGCAGCGTTCCGGTGTCCGGGCGGTGGACCCCGGCGAGCATCTTGACGATGGTCGACTTGCCCGCGCCGTTCTCCCCCACCAGCGCGTGGGCCTCGCCGGAGTGGAGGGGGAACGACACCCCCTGCACGGCGGCCACCGCGCCGAACGACTTCGTGACGCCGCGGACCTCCAGCAAGGGCACGCTGCCCGGGTCCTGCCGCACCATCGCGACCTCCGAAATGAAAGGTTTCACAAACCTGGCGCGCTGACGCTACTATGCGCTGGATCACGAAGTCAACGACAAGTTTTTCGCCCAGTTCAGGCAGGTTTTCTCGGTCGCGATCCGATAACATCGGTGCTTGTTACACGTTTCAACGGGAGGGTCACGTGACACGCACGACCACGAGTGGGGCTGCTGTTCCGGAGCCCAGGGCGGCGGGGATCAAGGACGTCGCGGCGGCGGCGGGCGTGTCACTGGGGACCGTGTCGAACGTGCTCAACCGGCCGGATCGCGTCAGCCCGCGCACGCGCGCGAAGGTCGAGGCGGCGATGGCCGAGCTGAAGTTCGTGCGCAACGAGACGGCGCGGCAGCTGCGGGCGGGGCGCAGCCGGATCCTGGCGTACGTGATGCTCGACGGGAGCAACCCGTTCTTCACCGACGTGGCCGAGGGTGTGGAGGACGCGGCCGACGAAGCCGATCTGTCGTTGTTCCTGTGCAACAGCGCGAACCGCGCCGAGCGCGAGCGCGACTACCTGAGCCGGCTGGAGCAGCAGCGGGTGCAGGGCATCCTGATCACGCCAGTCGACCCGGACGCGCCGGTGCTCGCGGAGACGGCGGCGCACGGGATCCCGCTGGTGATCGTGGACCGGACCGGGCAGTCGGGCGACCACTGCTCGGTCGCCGTGGACGACGTGCTGGGCGGGCGGCTCGCGGTGCAGCACCTGCTGGAGCTGGGGCACCGGCGGGTGGCGTTCATCGGCGGCCCCGATTCGCTCGGCCAGGTGCGCGACCGGCGGGAGGGCGCGCTGCGGGCGATGAAGGAGGCCGGGCTGGGGCCGGAGGACCTGGTCGACCTGAGCACGTCCGCGTTGACGGTCGCGGAGGGCCGGACCGCCGGGCAGCGCTTGGCCGGGTTGCCGTCTTCGTTGCGGCCGACGGCTGCGTTCTGCGCCAATGATTTGCTGGCTCTGGGGTTGCTGCAGACGTGTGTCAGCCTGCGGCTGCGGGTGCCGGACGACCTGGCCATCGTGGGGTACGACGACATCGACTTCGCCGCGGCGGCGGCCGTGCCGCTGACTTCGGTGCGGCAGCCACGCAGGCAGCTAGGCCGGACGGCGGCGGAGCTGCTGCTGCAGGAGACGACCGACCCCGGCCACGAGCACCAGCAGGTGGTGTTCACCCCCGAACTGGTGGTACGAGCGTCGACGCGCCACGGCGCCTGATCCCGGGGCACCCCTCCCCCGCCCCTCGACGCGGTCCTCCACCCGCCACCGCACCTGATGCCCGGCGCGCTCCTCCCCCACCACCACGAGCCGGCCCCGGCTCAGAACCGGTGCTCGCTCAGCACATCCGCCACCAAAGCCTGCGCCGCAGCCGGCCGATCGGGCTCGGCGAGCAGCAGGCTCACGAACGAAGCGTCCAGCACCACCAGCTGGCGCCCACCCAGAGCTGGTGGTACGAGCGTCGACGCGCCACGGCGCCTGACGCCTGCCTCAGAACCGGTGCTCGCTCAGCACATCCGCCACCAAAGCCTGCGCCGCAGCCGACCGGTCGGGCTCAGCGAGCAACAGGCTCACGAACAACGCGTCCAGCACCACGAGATGCGCCAGCCTGCTCGTCATCGCCTCCACGCGGTACCTCGTCTCCAGCCCGCCCGCGACAAGGGCGGCGTCGGCGACCTCCGTCAGCGGCGTCGTCGCGAAGCTGGTCACCGCGACCACCGCCGCGCCGGACTCCTTCGCCCGCCGGGCCGCGCTCACCGTCTCCCGGGTCGCCCCGGTGTGGCTCACCGCCACCACCACGTCCCCCGGCCGCAGCAACCCCGCGCGCACGTGCTGGACGTGCACGTCGGCCGGAGCCTCGGCCGCGATGCCCAGCGTCAGCAGCCGGTAGGCGGCGTCCTGCGCGAGCGGCGCGCTCGTCCCGACCCCGAGCACCAGCACCCGCGGCGCCGCGGTCAGCAACCCGACCGCCCGCTCCAGCGCCGCCGCGTCCACGCTCGACCAAGCCCGCTGCAGCGCGTCGGCACTGCTCGCGGCCAGCTTCGCCAGCACCTCGGCAGGAGGATCGCCGCGGTCGATGTGCTCCGGCGAGGAGTCCCCGGCCAGCGGCGCGAGGTCCTGCGCGAGCGCGATCTTCGCGTCCTGGAACCCCTTGAACCCCAGGCTCTGGCACGCCCGCACCACGGTCCCGACCCCGGTGCCCGCGGCGGCGGCGATCTCGCTGACCGACATCCGCACCACGTCGGACCCGCGTTCCAGCAGCACCTGCGCGGCCCGCGCCTCGCTCGGCGGCAGGGACCGCAACGCGGCCCGCGCCCGCTCGGCCACCGATCCGGGCACCCGGGCCGCCTCGTCGATTCCGCCGGTCACGGGCGCAGGATACGGGACGGTTCGGGTACCCTGCGCGTATGAAACGCCACGTTCAGGGGCCGGAACCCCAGACGGGCGTCGGCATCGTCGCGCCCTACGACTTCGCCCGTGACCGCGAGCTGTGGCGGTGGGTGCCGCCGACCGTGACCCTGTTCATCGCCCGCACCGGCGGCTCGCCCGAGGGCGACAACCTCGACTCGGTGTCGGCGCTCAACCGGCCTGCCACCGTCCGCCGCCCCACCCGTGAGGTGTGCGCGGTCGGCGCCGAGGTCGTCATCTACGCCTGCACCGCGTGCAGTTTCGTCGGCGGCACGCTCGGCGAGGCCGCGCTGCGCCAGGCCATGCTGGACGCCGGCGCGCCCCGCGCGCTGACCACCTCGGGGGCGGCGGTGTCCGCGCTGCGCACCGTCAAGGCGCAGCGGGTCGCGGTCGTGCACCCCTACGAGCGCCCGGTGGGCAACCGCCTGCGCGACTTCCTTTGCACGGCCGGGTTCGACGTCGTCGCGTGCACGCCGCTGGGCATCCCGGTGCGCGAGGTGCTGAGCGCCGGCTACGCGGAGGTGGCGGAGCTCATCCGCGCCGGCGACCGCCCGGACGCGGACGCGATCTTCGTCAGCTGCACCGCACTGCCGACCTACGACCTCATCGCCCCCCTGGAAGCGGAGCTCGGCAAGCCGATTGTGACCGCCAACCAGGCGACGGTGTGGGCGGCGCTGCGTGCGCTGGACCTGAACGCGACCGGGCCGGACCAGACGCTGCTCAACCTCTAAGCCAGCCGCTGCACCGCCCACGCCCGGGTCAGGTACGTCGTCTCCACCACGTCGTGCTCGGCGAGCGCCTCGCGCGCGTGGTCGAGGAACTTCGCGAACGCCTCGGGGCCGAGCTGGGCCTGCACGTCGTTCGCCGAGCGCCACACGCCGAGGTAGTGCTCGACCGTCTGCCGCACCACGTGGCGGCCCTCCAGGTAGAGCGGCGGGCCGTAACCGGGCTCGGCCGCCAGCCGCGCGGTCAGCGTCGCGGTGATGCCGGACCGCCCCGAGGACACCCGTCGCAGGCCGGGCTTCAGCCGCCGGATCTCGCCTTCGATCCCGGCGAGCAGCGGGTTCGCCTCGACCTCGCGCGGGTTCCACAGCGCGGCGAACCACCCGCCTGGCCGCAGCACGCGCCGGAACTCCCGCAGCCCGGCGTCGAAGTCGACCCAGTGGAACGACGACGCCATGGTCAGCAGGTCGGCCGACGCGTCGTCCAGCCCGGTGTGTTCCCCGCTGCCCGCGCGCCAGGTGATCCGCAGTCCGTGGCTGTCCTCGACGCCCTGCTCCCGCATCGCTTCGTTGGGTTCGACGGCGGTCAGCGACGCGGGCAGCCGCGCGGCCAGCATCCGGCTCCAGATGCCGGTGCCCGCGCCGACGTCGGCCACGTCGAGGCTGCACACCGGGCGTGCGCACAGGCCGAGGATCGCGTCCCGCACCGCGGGCGAGTAGCCCTCGCGGTAGCGCGAATAGCTCGCCGCGAGCGTGGTGAAGTCACCCTGCGCCAGGGTCATGATCGTGCCCTTTCTCCGAGGTGGTAACCGAACCGGCGGGCGAGCGCGGCGACGTGCGCCCGTCCGAAGAGGTCCGCGGTGGACGGGCTCATCCACGTCCGCCATTCCTCCGGCTGTCCCCGCCGGAGGATGCCGGGACCGTCGCCGCCCTGGTCGCGTTCCCGGCGGCGCACCGTCTGGAAGTCGCTGCGCAGCACCGCCGCGGCGATCTCCCGGTCCGGAATGGACAGTCCGAACGCGCGCAACCCGGCGCGCAACGTGGGCAGCGGATCGCGTTTGAGGTCTTCGAACGTGGTGATCGCCGACCGGGGCAGGCGGCCGGCGTCGCAGACCCAGCGGCGGTAGAAGTCCGCCCAGTCGTCGAGCCGGTCGAGACCGGTCGGGCCGGGGCGGCACAGCCAGTCCTCGAACGAGGTGGCCAGCCGGTCGAGCGGGTCCCGCACGAACTCGGTCCGGAAGCGGTACCACGAGTACAGCGCGTCGCGGGGATCGCGCACCAGGATCCACACGCCGAGCAGCGGGCGGCCGGTGAAGAACCGCGGCGTGAGGTGGGTCTTGACGAACCGGGGCCAGGGCTCCCGCGGCTTGTCCGGGGTCGCCAGGCGCTCGCGGTAGTCGTCGTAGGCGGGGACGGGTTCGCTGTCGCCGTCCTCCCGCAGGGCCTCGGTGTAGGCGTCGGCGTAGTTGAGGCCCAGTTCGGCGAGGATGCCGCCCAGGTAGGACTGCCCGGAGCTGCCGATGCTGGCGACGAGCACGTCCCGCGGGCCGAGCCGGGCGATGTTGTCCTGGTACAGCGCGTTGTAGCGGTCCTGCAGGCCGTGCAGCAGGTAGAACACCTTGTCCGTCATGTCGCCCGCCGCCCCAGCGCGCACCCGGCGAGCCCGCCGAGCACCGCGACCGCGGCGGCGAGCAGGAAGGCGAACGCGTGGCCGCGCTCCAGCGCGGTCGCGAGCACCGCGACGACCAGCGCGCCGCACAGGTACTTCGCCGTCTCGTAGCAGCCGTAGGCGCTGCCGCGGTCCGCGGGCTCGGCGTGCCGCCCGGCGGCGCCGTTGAGCGTGACCGCGGAGACGGCCGCGCCGAGGCCGACGAGGACCAGCCCGGGCAGGCCGTGCTCCAGCGCGAGCAGGACGAGCCCGGCAGCGCAGAACGTCTGCGCACCACCGAAGACCGTCGTCCACACGCGACGGTCGAGCAGCCGCGCGGCCAGTGGCGCGCCGACCAGGACGGCGATGCCGAGCGGGGTGAAGGTGAGCCCGGCCTGCAACGGGGTGAGGTCCTGCTGCAGGAACAGGAGCCCGACGAAGACCGTGCCGTCGTAGGCGAAGACGAACCCGGGCAGCCCGGCCACCGCGGCACGCAGCGACCGGTCCCGCACGACCTCGCGCGGCAGGAGCCGCACGACCGGCACGACGAGCACGAGCCCGACGGCGGCGACGGCGAGGTCGTGGTTGGTGATCGCGTACACCAGCAACGCGGCCGCGGTGACGGCCAGGGCAGCGCCGAGCAGCCCGGGCCGGGGCGCGCCGCGGCGGCGGTCCTCGTCGAGGACCCGCGCGGCGGTGATCGCCGCGGCCGCGACGACCGGCGCGGTCAGCAGGAACAGGAAGCGCCAGCCGAGGCCCTGCGTGATGAGCCCGCCGGTGATCGCGCCGCCCGCCGCGCCGAGCCCGCCCGCGACGGCGACCGCGGCGAACACCCGGTCGCGCACCCCTTCCGGGCGCAGGGCGCTGATGGTGGCGAACGCGTTGGGCACGGCGAAGGCCGCGCCGAACCCCTGCACGGCCCGCGCCGCGAACAGCACCCACGCGTCCCAGGCGACGCCGGCGAGCAGCAGGCCGGCGACGAACACGGCCAGCCCGGCGACCAGCATCCGGCGCCGCCCGAACGCGTCCCCGCAGCGGCCGCCGGTGAGCAGGGTCCCGCCGAGCGCGACGGCGTAGGCAGTCAGCACCCACTGCCCGTCGACCGGCCGGAGCCCGAAGTCGGGCTGGATCGCGGGCAGCGCCACGGCGACGACGAGCCCGTCGAACACCGCGACGAAGTTGGTCAGCGACAACACGATCGCCACCACGAACGTCCGGCCGGGCGCGTGCACGAGCGTCACGACGCCACCTCCGCGCCGGACAGCACCTCGTCCAGCTCCCGCAGCACCGGCTCCCCCACCACGCAGTCCCGCGCGGAGTCGAACTCGTGCCACGGCCCCGGCACCGGGACGGCCCGCACGGCGAACTCCCGCGCGATCAGCCGCCGCAGCAGACCGGTCGTGTCGCGACGGGTGTCCGAACGCGACAGCTCCGCGGCCAGCTCGGCCCACCCCGCCGGCTCCAGCTTGAGCAGCCCCAGGTACTGGCCGGTCACCTCCTCCACAGTGGACGGTGTGCCGCCGATGTCGGTCAGCCTGCCGCCGGTCACCGCGAACGTCTCCGCGTCGATCAGGGGGTCGCCGAAGCGGCGGGACCACTGCGTGAGCCAGTCCGGGTCGTACCCGACCACCAGCGGTCCTGGCGCCGACGCCACCGCGGTCACCGCGGCCGGGGTGAACACGATGTCGCCGTAGGTCACGACGACCGGGCCGGCTTCGAGCCACTCGCGGGCGCAGGCGAGCGAGTCCACCATGGACGACTCCGCCCACGTCGCGTTGTGGAAGCGGGTCAGCGGCACCCGCTCGAACTGCCACGAGCACCACCCGGTCACCACCGCGACGTCCCGCACCCCGGCCTGCGCCAGCGCGGAGACCTGCCGGTCAAGCAGCGTGCGGCCCGCCAGTTCGACGAGGCACTTCGGCCGGTCGCCGGTCGCCGCGCCCATCCGGGATCCGCGTCCCGCGGCCAGGATCACCGCCCGCATTCCGACCTCCGAACACCTCGCTGAACAGTTCGACGTCCTCGTCGTGCACCGGGTCCGCGCGCTCGGGGTGCCACATGATCCCGGCCAGCGGCAGCGAGCGGTGCCGCACCGCCTCCACCACCGGCCCACACCGCGCGGTCACCTCGAACTCGGGCGGCGCCTGCAGCACCGCCCAGTCGTGGTAGCTGTTGACGGTCCGCTCGCCGCGCGGCCCGGTCACCCGGTGTTCGACCGCCACGTGCCCGCGCACCCGCCGCAGCCGGGCGCCGAACGCGTCGAGCACCAGCTGCATCCCGCGGCACACCCCGATCACCGGCAGGCCGCGTTCCAGGGCGCGGCGCAGCAGGTAGCGTTCGAGGGCGTCCCGCTCGGGGGCCGAGCCCAGGTCGTTGCCGCCGGTCAGCACCAGTCCGCGGCACCCGGTCCGCCACAGCAACTTGGCCGCGGCGGCCGGGTCGAGCGGCATCGGCACGCCGTCGAACCCGCATTCGGCGAGGAACGACCACCACCGCACGTCGAGGGCGAGCCGTACCTCGCCGTGTTCGTTGGCGGGCAGCAGCCGCTGGGTCACCGCGAGCAGTCCGGACATCGTCACCACAACCCCGTCCGGGCGCAATAGGTGTAGATCTGCTCGGCGGCGGCGCGCGACGAGGTGGACCCGTAGTTGGTGATCCGCAGGTCGGGGGCCACGGGGAACTCGGCGGCCTGCCCCGCGCCGACCACCTCGGCGCCGTCCGCGTAGATCCCCTTCGGATCGCGGCGGCGGAGCTCCTCCAGCGGCACGTCCAGGAACACCTCCGCGTACCGGGCAAGGTGACGCCGGTTCCACTGGTGCACCTCGTGCCGCAGCGAGATCGTCGCGCACACCACGATGTGCCCCTGTTCGGCCAGCAGCCGGCACAGCCGCCCGTAGGTGACCGCCAGCTGCCTGCGTGCTTCCGTGCCGAAGGACCGGGCGTCCAGCGCGGCGCGGACCGCGTCGCCGTCGAGCAGCACCGGCTGCACCCCCGCGCGCCGGAGCCGCTCGACCAGCTGCACCGCCACCGCCGACTTGCCAGCGCCGGACAGGCCGGTGATCCACACGACCCCGCCCGTCACGACGCCCGCGCTTCCGGCTCGGGCCGTCCCGCGACGGGGACCGGGCGCACCAGCTTCGCGGCCGCGTCGACTTCCAGCGCCCCGGCGCGCAGCCAGTCGCGGAACTGCGTCTCGCCGACGCCGATCGCGGCCGGGATGCCGAGTTCGAGCGCGCGGATCGCCATGTGCGAGTTGGCCCCGCCGAACGCGGTGACCAGCCCGGCGATGCCCTTGGTGAAGATCCAGTCGTAGCCGGGGTCGGCCGCCATGATCATCGCGATCGCCCCGCTGGGGTCGTCCCCGGCGCCCACGTCGGCGACCCGCGCCGCGACTCGGGACTGGGTCACGAAGTTCGCTTCGCCGGGCAGCGCGACGAACGACGCCAGCTCGGCCGCGCCGGTGATCACCGCGGGCGCGCACAGCGATTCGGTCAGCGCGTGCCGGGAGCTGCCGCGTTCGATGGCCTCGTGCAGGACGGCCGAGTCGGTCCGCGCCGAGCCGGTGAGCTGGGACAGTGCGTCGACGGTGGCGTAGGACAGGTCGTCGGGGGTGAACCCGAGCCGCTCGCCCGCGCGGCGCGCCTCGACCAGGATTTCGCTGAGGACGCGGGAGAACTGGAGTTTGCCGTACTCGCGGGCGGACACCGCGGCGGTGACGAAGCGGAACAGGTCGCGCTCGGTGCCGGGCATGCGGTGGGCGGCCAGCAGTTCGCGCACGTCCCGCGCCTGCGCCGCGGTGGGGTGGAAGACCGGCGGGCGCGGCGGGGCGTCGCGGACCGACCAGTCGAAGTAGCGGTCGGGCTCTTCGTCGTAGCGGGCGGAGAGGATGTCGTAGGTGCCGGGGCGGAGGTGGCCGTAGCGGTCGAGGAAGGTGCGGCGGTCGACGGTGCAGAAGTCGCGCTGCATCTCGGCGCTGACCGTGGTGGCGCTGCCGAGCAGGGCGTCGGCGTCCGCCGGGGACAGCGCGCCCGCGTCGACCAGGCTACGCACCAGCGCTGTCGCGGCGAACGCGGCGCGGGCAGCGCCGGCGAAGGGCAGGGTGCCCTGGGCGCGGCAGAGGCGGACGAGCTCGCCGATGCGGTCCGGCGACCAGCGGGGCGGGCGCCGCACCTGCCACCGGGACAGCTGGTCCAGTTCCGCCAGGTCGCGAGTGAACGGGCCGGATGGGCTCATCATGCGCACGGTCAGCACGCGCAGGGCCCGCACCAGCGCGGCGGCCTCGGCGTGGTCGAGCACGTTCGCCTCGCACAGCCGGGCCGCGTCGCCGGGGGTGCCGAAGTGGAACGACGACAGGGCGATCTCGAACTCGACCTTGTCGTGCAGCCGCGGGTTCGCCCGCAGCCGCGTCAGGTAGTGGCGGACCAGCCGGGTGGCGGTGCGGTCGTCGAGCGCGGCGGGCACGAGTGAGCTGAAGCTGGCGCGGGTGTCGATGTACGCGAGCCCGCCGAGGTCGACCAGCAGCGGGGTGCCGCGCAGGTCGCGGTAGCCGTAGCGGAACCGGGAGTCGGCCCAGATGCGGTCGGTGATGAGGCGGCGGTAGAGCGACAGCGCGAGCGGGCGGGGCCGGACGCCGATCATCTCGGCGGGGTTCCAGTCGGGCATGACGCCGAGGACGGTGTCGCGGCTCAGCGCGGGCGGGCCGGCGCTCTGCAGGGTCGCGACCTGGGCCTGGCAGGCTGCGACGGCGGCCCGGTGCCGTCGCCGGGACAGCGGCAGCCGGGCGGTCGCCAGTGGCCGGACCTGGAACAACACGAGCCGCCCGTCCCCGGCGACGCCGAACTCGAACTCGAACGGCTCGTCCCCGCTGAGCTGTTCGAGCTCGGCGATCAACGCGGGCAGCCCGGCGAGCAGCGGGGTCGGGGGCAGCGGGTCGGGGCCGGGCAGGAAGTACCAGGTGCGCACCCCGGCCCGGCCGGAGGTGACCTCGGCGGTGTCGGCGCTCTCGGTCCAGTTCACCACGCGGTAGGGCGCGCCACCGCTGGGTTCGCACGAGGCGACGACGCCGCTGGCCACCGGATCGCGCAGCTGCGGCTGGACCAGCACCTGGTTGTCCGGGTGGTCGTCGAAGGACCGGACCACGATGTCGATCGCACGCCTGAGCTCCTGCCAGCCGTGCACATCGGACAGTGACAGGTAGCGCCCCGCGTTGGAAAGGCCGGCCTGGTCCTCATCCCGGCTGCTGCTGCGCACGATCAGCGGCGCACTCGACCAGCTGTGCCCGCGCACCCGGTCCAGCACGCCCAGCGGATCAGCCCGCCACCGGTCGACGGTGAAGGACTCCATCGGCAGCACAACGGCCGACCGGACCAACGGTGCGAGCCTGGCGAGCGTTTCGGCCTTGGTGCCGAACGCGAAGGGCTCCGTCGCCGCGGAAACAGGCGCGTGCATGGGCCGCTCCCTCACGGTTCGATGACAACGCCGCGACACCGACCTCGCCGCGACGTACCCGCCAAGGTAACGCCGGAAGAAGCCGAACCATCGGGGGCGATCTTTGCCAGGGAGCGCAAAGCGCACGCACTTGATCTTTGAACCCAAAGTAGCTGGGTGGTCATCCCGTCGCCTGACACGTGACGATCACCTTGAGCCAGGGCCGCAACCTGCGTGCTTTCCGGCGGCCGAACATGCCAACCTTGCGGCCCTGGCTCAAGGTGATATGCACAAACCGGAAGGCGACGGGATGACCACCCAGCCACCCACCTGAGGTGAGGTGGAGTGCTTTTCTGTCATCCCGGAGCCTGCCCGTCCGGCGAGGACTCTTTTGATCTTTTTCCTGCGCTTCGCGCAGGGGCGCCTCACGGCGCTCGAAAGGTCACCTTCCGACCACCCCCGCCCCCTCTCCTTGAGTGTGTTTCAGTCGCCGAGCAGCGGCGTCAAGGCGGGAAAGAGTACCTTGACCCCGCTG
>NZ_JBEXTX010000093.1:0-32340 GCF_040614175.1 Amycolatopsis sp. NPDC006131 | reverse complement strand
CCATAGTTCATCCGGCACCAACCGCAGCGACAACCGATCAACCACAGCCAAGATCATCGCTCACCAGCGGTCGATCACCACGTAAGACACGCTCTTAGCCGCCGCGTGGATCGCGATCAGGCCACGGTGGTCGGTGGACCAGGTTCGGTTCTCGATCGGCTTGTAGCCCTTGGCGATTGCCCATGCCCAAGGCTGTCGGACGGTGATCGCCTTCATGCTGCTTTCCTCTGCGGCATGGCCTGCGGCCGTCGGCTCGGCAGGTAAGACGGGTCAGTCCGCACCGTCACATGCTCGCGCTCCGGTAGCGGTTCGAGCCGGCGCGCGTAGGCGGGGATGTGCGGCAGGGGGAAGAGTTCCGGGTCCTCGGGGTCGAGCGACTCGGTTTCGTCGAAGCGGCGTTCGCAGTACCAGACGGTGTGGTCGTCTTCCCACGCGATCTGTTCGTGCAGCCACCGCAGTTCGGGGGATTCGGTGTCGCAGTCGCCGCACAGGGACCAGCGGCGGCACTCGTCCTGGAGTCCTTTGGCGGTGAAGTGCCCGTCCGCGATGACGGTGGCGATGGTGAGGTCGCGGGCGGTCTGCTCCTCGAAGAACGTGGTCACGATGCCTCCTCGGCGTACTCGGGGCACAGCTCCTCGAACGTGGGAGGCTGGCCGTGGCTGGCGCGGTCCCACATCGCCCGGTGGCGCTTGACCGCCTTGCGTCGCCAGCCGCGCTCGAACGGCCGCGCGTGCATCTCCCCGTCGCACCACGAGTCGCCGCACTTGCAGCAGAACAGGAACATGCCGTACCAGGCTTCGTACCGAGCGACCATCTCGGTACGGCACTGGTCGACGGGGCAGTAGCGGATCTCCTTGCGGAGGAACCGGTCGTCGGGGCGACAGACGACGGCTCCGGACTCGAACTGCTGGCAAGTCATGCGACGGCCCTCACGGGCTTCTCAGCGGGCTTCTCCGACTGCTGAGCACGAGCCCGCAGATCCGCGGCGTACTCGCGCAACTTCGTCACATCAGAGACCTGGCGAAGATCAGCGCCGTTCTTCTCCGCCGTGTACGTCTCGAACAGCTTGTCCTGCGACCACCCCAACTGAGCTGCGGCCTGCAACACCTCGTGAGCCGCCTCAGCGCGTTCCCGCTTCGCCGCTTCCTCATCCGCAGCCGGATCCTCACCCGGCACACGCTGGTCCGCGTTCAGCTCCGGGATGTCCCGCACCTGAGTGGACGCGTCGAGCTTCATCAACTCGAACACCAGCTTCCCCAGGGAGAAGTCCTGGATCGGCCGAGGCTTGTCCTTGCCGGGCTGGATCGTGTACTTCACCGACCGCAAACCCACCACGGTCGGCTCGTGGTCCTGCGCCAGGCGGATCCACACCGTCGCGTCAGCGCCCAATCGCTTCTGCGCGTCGGGCTTGGCGACCTTCGGGGCCCCCTGAATCGGCCGGCCGGCGGGCCCGAACTGGGTCTTCTCTGTCTCCAGCGCGGTCATCACCACGATGCCGGGGAACGTCTTCAGGATGTTCATCAACCGGTTGTGGCGGGAGGTGGCGTCGTTCCAGAAGTTCGACGTGATGTCGATCTCGGCGTCCGGGTCTTCGGCGAGGAGCTTCTTGTTGTTCTTCGAGCGGCGGGCCCGCTTGTCGGCCCACTGCGACAGCATCGCCCATTCCGCAGTCATAGAGTCGATGACCAGCACCACGGGCTTCTCGCCCTGTTTGAGGGCTTCAGCAGCGATCGCGCGGACCTCTTCGACCTGGCTGATGATGTCGATCCAGGTGCCGTCGTGTTCGATGATTTCGTAGTCCGCGCCGGGGACAGCGCCGTACTCGTCGGCGCAGCCTTCGCCGAGGTCGAGCCAGAAGCAGCGCCCGACTCGTTCGTCGCCGGTGAACTGGGCGGCGGCGTAGGTTTTGCCGGTCTTCGCTTCACCGGCGAGGAGGATCAGGGGCCACGATGTGGCTCCGGTGGGTCGCCTGCTTCGCAATGCCATGGGTGTTCTCCCCAGGTTGATCGTGGGTGGATGGCGGTTTTTGGGGACGACTCGTAGCCGCAACCAACAGGTGTGGCGCGGCTAGAGGCGGGGAAACTAGGAGGCCAGCCGGTCCGGCTCGGCAGTTGCCGACGCGCTGAGCACCGACAGTTCCTCCGCGAGATCCTTCAGCAGCGGCTGAAGAGTCTTCGCGATCATCACGAACCGGTCCGTCGCCGGGCGTGGCGCTGGAACTGGGTCGTGGTCGTCGGGGTCGGGGGTGTGCCCAGCGGCGCGGAGGGCATCGGCCACGGGGATGCCGAGGGCGATGGCCAGTAGCCGCACGGTGCGGGGCGTGGGGGTGAAAGCGACCTTCTGGCCGCCTTTGACCTGCATGTATCCCAGCTCGGCCTGCCGAACGGTGGAGAACCCGATTCCGGCGCGGCGGGCGGTTTCGGACAGGCTCCAGCCGAGCTGCTTCCGCTTGGCGCGGGCCATCACGCCGAACTCGGTCGGCTGGGGGATGGGTACGATCTCGGTCATGACACCATCCTAGCTAGCTCCTGTTAGCTCTGCAAGCAGCAGCTAACTGGAATGCGGAAACCTTGATCACTGGCGGGCGAGGCGGTAGAAACTCTGCTAGCAGAGCTGCGACACTGAACGTCATGCCATCCGAAAAGAAGCGCACCGCAGCCGACGCGGCACCCTTCGTGCAGGAACTCGTCCAGCGCCGAGAGGCTGCCGGGCTCAAACGCGCACCCGCCGCACGGTTGGCCGGCATCGCCCAAACCCACTGGAACCAGGTTGAGAACGGGTACATCCAGCACCGCGGCGGGCGGCATGACTACCCGCCGAGCGAGGAGTTTGTCGTCAAGGCCGCCCGCCTGTTCGACTGGGACCTCGCTGACGCCTTGGAGAAGGCCGGGCTCGACCCGGCCCGCGCACCGATCCTCGAAGAACACCACCCGCCCAGGAAGGAGTTGGACGTGCTTCTGGAGGAGGCGCAGTCTCTCCTGCCTGCTCTCCGGCCGAACCAGCTGCTCGCGGCCGTGTACATGATGCGGGTGATGGTGAACCCGAACGCGGTCGTGGACATCGCGAAGGACCAGGTTGCCCTCGCGCCCAGGTTCGTCGAGCCGTCGAAGTCTGCCCATCGGTCCCGCACCTAGCCGTCCAGGTGCTGTCGGGTGCGGTTGAGCATGAAGTCCGCGACCGCGACGGCTTCGTGGTCGGTGATGCTGGGGGCGACGAACCCGTCGTACCACTCGTCGAGGTGCCCGTCCGGGTGCAGTACGCGGATCTTGACGCCGGTGATGTAGTCGACCTCGACGATGCTTCCGGCGGGGAGTCGCCCGGCGGCGTGGAGGGTGTCTTCGATGGCGCGGCCCACGTCGGCCGTGTTGTTGTGGCGGTGCACTGCTCCCCCTGTTTGTCAGGCTGCTTGGTTGGTGTCGCCGGCGAGGACCGCCGCAATCCGGGCGGGGTCTCGTAGCAGCGTCACGGACGCCTCGGTCACCGGGAGTTTGGGTGCGCGGCGCTCGGCGCGGAGTTTGCGGCGTTCCCGCTCTGAGGTGCCTCCCCACACGCCGAAGTGGATGTCCTCGGTCAACGCGTAGTCGAGGCACTGTTCCCGCACGTCGCAGCGGTCGCAGGTCGCTTTGGCGGCTGCGGTGGATCCGCCCTTCTCGGGGAAGTACGCCTCCGGGTCGGTTTCGGCGCACAGCGCGAGGTCTTGCCAGTCCTCCTGGTCCCGGTCGCCGCGGAGTCCGGCCATGAACGCGGCCAGTGGGTGTTGGGTCATGCTGCGCGCTCCCCTCGCATGCGCGGTATCGGCGGACGCGGCTGCAAGCCAGCCAGGCCGCCGCAGTTCACGGTCCAGTCCAGGAGCCCGTCCTGGTCGAGTGGCACCATCGCGGCGAGTGTGACGACGGCGGCGGCGAGCCGGATGGGGTCTTGTTCGCTCCACCGCAGAACTCGGCCCCACACTTCGGCGAGGTCCCTTTCTCGCACGTCGATCGCGAGGTCTGAGGCGTCGGCGATGCCGCGTGATACCCGCGCCGCTGCTGCTCTGCCGTCGGGGAGGTGTGGGCAGTAGGCGAGGTCGTCCTTGGAGTCTTTTGTCGGGTTCCCGGCCATCACGCGGCTCCTAGGTTCAGGGCGGGCGTGTACCCGCCGGCATCGTCAAGCAGGACCCATTCGCCGCGGCGCAGAACGGGCCGGGTCAACGGGTGGTCGGTGGAGCGCACCGACCACCCGTTCTCGTACGCCCGTGCTGGGGAGGCGTGGATAGCCCCGTGGCAACCTGTCGTGCCGCTTCCGCACGCGTCCAGGGCTGCGGAGGGGGTGTACTTGCCGCCCTGGCTGCGGTTGACTCGATGCTGGTAGTTGGTGGCTCGGCCGAGGCAGACGCCCGGGATTGCGACTTCGCACCAGCCTCCGGATCGGGCGCGGACGATCGCGCGTGTCTCGGTTTCGCCGGGCTGCGTCGCGGGTCGTTTCGGCTTGCGCGGGTTGGTGGTGGTCTTCCCGGGCGCGATCGAGATCCGCTTCGCCTTCAACGGCTTCGTGGTGCGGAGCGGGGTCTTGCGGTGGAGGCCTTTCCCGCGCTTCATGGCTTCAGGACCTCCGGGAGGTTACGAACCCCAGCGAGGTTCAGCTTTCCTCTATCACCGATGTTCATGAGGTGGATCTGCTGGGCAACAGCGTAGTAGGTACGCCCCGTCATAAACGCCTTTTCCTTAGCTGTCAGATCGTCGCGGCACAAGATCTCCAGCTCCGGCCCAGTCCACTCGTAACCGTTCCTGCGCGCCTCGGACTTCGTTGCTTCTTGCTTGCGCAGCACTGTGTCCGGGCGATGCGCTTCGAAGTCCTCGCAACACTCCTGACACCGGCAGCCGTACTCGGTGTACGTCACGTAGTTGTGCTTGCTTGGCTTCTTCGAACGGCGTGAGCGGCGGTGAGTTCTCTTTTCTTCGCTGTTCGCTCGCTTGCACACGTCGCATCGGCAGCCGTACTGCTTATAAGTGCTGGCGTTGTGCTTCTTTGGGGCTAACGACTTTTTACGCCTGTAAGCTTCTTTGGCGCGGACGCTCTGCGCCTCTTTACACACGTCGCATCGGCACCCTTTGCGGTAGCTCGTAGCTGTCCCATGCTCGGCGGGCTTCACACGTGCTCCTCGGTGGTGTAGGGGACGACGAGGATCCCCACAGCTTTGGCTTTGCGGGTGCAGTCACTCGCGCCGCGTGAGCGGTTGTGGATGAACGACAGGCACAGGTCGGGTCCGGATTCGAGCATGGCCGTGTTGCGGCGCAGCCCGGCTGTGGGGCAGTACCAGGTGCCGTCCCGCCGCTGCTTGCGATGCGCCTTGCGGCAGGCCACGTCCTGCTCAGGGTCGCAGTGGTCCCAGTCCGCCGGCACGGGTTCCTGCGTGCCGCCGAGGGACTTCCAGATACCGGCGGCTTTCCGGTCACTGTCCGGGTCGTCCCCGTGGACGAGCACAGCGTCGGGGTAGCGTTCCAGGGTGGTGGTCATGGCGCGTCGGACGGTGGACCATTGGGTCCAGGTGCGGGAGATGGTGAGGAGTATCCGCGGGCCGCTCATGCTGCCCCCTCAACCCGGTTGCGGATTCGGGCGATGTCCGCAGGCGAGATCCGGCCCAACTCACGCGGCCGGGTCCGCGCGTACTGCGCCCCGTTGCGGTTCCGCTGCGACGGGCGGACGTGGCGGATGTGCCAGAACCGCTCCGAAGAGATGATTTGGCGGGGGCAGCGTTTACACTGCACCGCCTCCATCGTGCCCGGCTCCGCGCCGGACTCGCGTTCAACGCGGCGTGCGAACGCCTCCGCCTCGTCGCGGGACCGCAACCGGACCTTGATGCAATCCCCCACCGGCGGGGGCTCGATCAGATCGGTGAGAAGTTTCCTGGTGGACGCCTCCAACGAGCGGAGGTGCTCGTTTTCCCGCGCCAGCTCTTCGGCCCGGTCCTCGGCGGTCAACGCGCGGGCGGTCATGTCGGTCAACGCTTCCAACGCGGGCTGGGCGAAGCGACGGCGCAGCCACTTCATGCCGCACCAGCCTTGACCTCGCCGACCGGCACCACATGCCAGTAGCGGCACTTCTCGCACGACACCGGCTTCGCCTGGTCTTCCAGCTTCTCCTGCCGGATGAACTCGACCGCGCCGGCCAACTCGAAGAACGCCTTCTCCATCGGGCACGGGCTGGCGTAGAGGCGACGCAGCTCGGCTTCGGAGGGGATCCGGGGGTACGTCATGCCGCGACCTCCTTGTTGATGCGGTGCCCCGACCAGTGCACGATCCGCGCCGCTTCGCTCTTCGTGGCTCCCTTGGCGAGCAACCGCCGCACCAGTTCCGTTTTCTCGGCCTCGGTGAGTGTTGAGCCGTCGCCGGTGTGGATGGCGCGCTGCAACGCGACCTCATCAACTAGGTCGGGTTGGCGTGGGGGTCGGGCGGGTTCGGGGTCGTTGTCGATGTCGTCCCACGCCAACGTCGGCAGGTACCCGTACTTCGCGGCGCGGCGGAGTGCCCGCAGCACCGTGGTCTGTTCCTGGATCGTCGTTTGGGGCGGCTCCTGGTCCCACAGCTCGCGGTGCAGGTCAACGATCCGGCGGTGCGTGTGGACCAACACCTTCGGGCGGCGTCCGACCATGACGCTGTGGACCCACTGCTCGCGGACGCCGAGCCGTCGTGCCAACTCGACATTGCTCCACCCCGCCGCCGCGAGCGCCTGGAGACGACGCCGGGTGGGGGTCCCGTCGATGCGGGTGTTGCTGTCCAGATAGTCGAGGTTGAATTGCACGGCGCGCAGCCGTCTCGCGTTCATGATGTGCACCCGTTTCGCGGGTCCCTTCCCGCTGGCGGGGCTGCCGTAGATCAGGTACGTGAGGGTTTGCTTCGACACGTTCGCGACTTTCGCGATGGTGTCCAGCGGCATTCCGCGCTCATGGAGGGACCGCACGTGCTGCCGCACCGGGGCGGCATCGACCATGCTGCTCACAGGAGGGTCACCTCCCTAGTCGTCTCGCTGTCGCGGTCCAGGAGCAGTACCCGCCCCCGCTGGACCTTGGCGTGCTGGTAGATGCAGTCGCCGTAGCCGATGAGACGGCGCACCGCTTCGGTGAGGGTCACGCCTTCGCGGGTCATGAGGTTGTCGAGCGCGGCGATGGTGTCGGCGGTGACCGCGACGTTGAGGCGCTTCTTCGGCTGGTTCATCGCGGGTTCCAGTAGGCGTTGTTCGCGGCCACATCGTCGGCTTCGGTCCACTGCATGTCTTCGAATGCCTGGTCGTCGCCGGTGTCAACGATCCAGCCGAGGACACGGCAGAACGCGAGGACGGCGAGGGCGGCGGTCCCGAGTCGGAGCGCGGCGCGTCTGGCGATGGCGAACATGGGTGTCTCCCGGAGGGAAGCGGTGGTGTGGGTGGTGGCGTCTCGTCGTGTGGTCAGGGGGACGCCGCCACCCGTGTCTCAGGAGGAGCGGCGGCGGCGGGTAAGGAACAGGAGCGCCCCACCGCCGAGGAGGAGTAGACCGCCGCCGGTGAGAAGCCAGGGCAGGGCGCTGCTGGCGCCGGTGTAGGCCAACCGGTCCGGGGAGTCTCCCGCCACGGGCAGTGCCGAACTCGTCGTTGTCGTGGTGACCACTCCGGCCCCGGCGCCGCCCGTGGTGTTGGATGTTTCGGTGTCATCGCCGGGGTTGGTGCTGACCGTGGTTGGTGTGTTCTCGTCGCCCGAGCCCGTCGTGGTTGTTGTGGTGTCGGACGGGACCGTGGTCGTGGTGGTGGTGGTGTCGGTGGCGAGCGTGAACCGGTAGACGGTGTTCCCGTACGTCAGGGACTTCACCAGCCCGTCGCCCTTCACTCCGGAGCCGAGGGAGAACCCGATCGCGGTGATCTGAGCGCCCGGCATGGCGGTGGACCACTGTGCGAGGGTCGCGGAATGGGCTGCCCCTCCCCCACCTGACCAGGGCACGTCCAGTTCGGCGCACCATGTGCCGCAGTAGGCATCCGACACCCACCACTTGCCGCCGTACACGGTTTCACCGACGAGGATGAAGCTGTGTCCGTCCCATGTGCCGGCGAGCTGGTAGCCCGGCGCGGGGCTGGTGCCCTCCCACTCCAGTGCCGCTCCCGCCGAGGCGGCGGACGCGAGGGGTGCGGTGACGGGCAGGTAGGCGGCGACCTTGTCGGTGGAGGTGGCGCTGTCGGTCCACACGTGCAACCCGTCCGGGGTGAAATCCCAGTGCCCGGTCGCCCGGGTCTGGGAGAAGTCCACGCCGGACTTGTCGGTCACGGTGACGGTGTCGGCGTGCGCGACACCCGGCACCAGCAGCACGGCGGCTGCGGCGGCAACGGTGGTGAGGAGTTTCTTCATGTCTCTCTGTCTTCTCGGGGATCAGGACGCGGCCTGGTGCCGCGTCTCGGGGAGGTTCAGGTGCCGCAGAAACTCGGCAGGGTCCGCGCAGTGAGGGCAGGGGGCGGTGAATCGGTAGCCATCGACACCGTTTCCCAGGTGAGGTGTTCATCGGGGGCATGTCCGACGGGGCAGGCTTGGGGCAGTGCGGCGAGGGAGGTGAACCAGCGCGTCCACGCCGGGATCGTCACGGGTTCACCTGTCCTCGTCAGGCGTCTCGTACTGCGCGAGCCGTTGCTCCAACGCTTCGACCCGCGCCCGGTGATCCCGAACCAGCTCGGTCATCATCTTGATGAGGTCGAACACGTTGACGTAGGTGGTTCCGTCATCGCAGATCTCCCGACACCGGGCGTGGATGAGTTTCACCACCTCGTCCCGGATCGGGTCCTGGTAGCTCATCGCCTGCTGCCGCAGTTCCAGCACGGGAAGGCCGTGACGGTCGCCCCGCAGCGTGAGCAGGTGAAGTCCAGGGAGGTCATCTTGCGCACGAGGCGCTTCAGGTAGGTACGCATGGTCAGTTCCTTGTCTCTTCGTGGTCTGTGGTGGGGAGGCGGAAGATGCCGCGCTCGTAGCAGAGGCGCACCGCATGGGCGCCGTCCCGCGCCCCCAGACGCTCGTAGGCGTACTTCAGGTGGGAGCGCACGGTCTCGTAGGTGATGCCCATCGCTTCCGCGATCTCCCGCATCTCCTTGCCCTCGGACATCAACCGGAGGGCGCGGTACTGCTGCGGGGTCACCGAACCCCGCATCGTGGTTCGGGTCATGCCGCCACCCGCCGCCTACCTGGTGCGGGACGGTGCCGGCCCGGCTTGTCGTCGAGCACCATCGGCAGGACGGTGCACAGCCCGATCCACACGACCGCGAGGAGCACGGCAACGGACACGGGGACGAGCAGGATCCGCCACCCGGTGGGGATCGCGGCCAGCACACCGACCACGTCGGGGCGGATCAGGGAGACGGTGAGCGCAGCGACCGCGAACAGCATCCCGAGAGTGGTGTTGACGGTGGCGGTGGACACGTCGGTGACGTTGCGGTGGGCGCTCACGACGCCCTCCCCAACAGCTTGTCCAACCCGCTGTCGATGTCGATCGTTTCAGCGCCGGCCGGCACGACCTGCCATGTCATGTCCAGGAAATCCAGCAGATCGTCCCGATCGAACAACAGGACCGCTTCACCGCCCTTAGGGCTGGCGAGGACGATCTCCACACCCTCTTCGACGTGGCGCACGTAGATGAGCCCGTCGCCGTCGGCGAAGTCCACACCCTCGGTCAGGGTGTCCCGGCTGATGTGCCACGTCTCGGTGGGTAACACGAGGAGCACTTCCCACGGAATACGGCGGTCCCACCGGAACTGCATCGTGCCGTGACCACCCCAGATGCCCGGTGAGGCCATGAGCTTGAACTCCAGGTCGGCCACGTGAATCGCGCTCATGCCGCGGCCCCCTCGATCTGGTTCCGCGCCAGCCACTCCAGCAGCCCGAGTTTCATCTCCCCGTAGGGCAACTCGTCACCGGGGCCGGTGTTGTAGCTGGTGAACGACACGACGTGGATTTCCATCCCGGAGCCGAGGCGGCCGTGGGCGTGGAAACCGCCCACCGCATGCTCGACCCGCACGTACGACAGGGACACGGCCCAGCGGGCGAGCGCGCTGAAGTCCCGATCAGGGACCACGACGCGGGGCATGTTGGGGCCGAACTCGAACCGGATCGGTGTGATGTCCGACAGGCCACGCATGGCGATGTGTTCGGACAGGAACCGGAGCGCGTTGGCGGTCATCAGTGCCTCCCGGCCAGGTCGAGGAGGACGAGGAAGAGGGTGCCGAGGATCCCCGCCGCGAGCGCACCGGCGGCGACCGCCGCGATGACGGTGACGACCCACTCTCCGAGAGTGGTGAGCTGGTTCCCGATGCGGACGACCCGGTCGTGGGTGGCTTTGGTGACCATCACTCGGTCACCTCCCCCACGAACGCGCGGAACATGTCGTAGCTGTGGCTGCCGGCCATCGCGGCGTTCTGGAGCCGCTCGAACTCGACACCGCTGCGCACGATCAGGCACACCTCGACCGCCAGCGTTTCGATCGCGCCGCGGACGTTGACTTGCAGGCTGCCCTCGTAGTTGGCGATCTCGATGTGCGGTGCGGTGAGCGTGTCGCCCCAGCGCACAAGCTGAGCGAGCGAGACTCCACCAAGCAGCACACCCACACGGTCGAAAGTGAGGCTGGTGAGGTGGTAGAGACCGTCTTCGAGGCCGTTCGCTTCGGCGTGGTCGATGAGGATGCGGGCACGGTCGACGGGGTTCACGACGCCACCGCCTCGCGCAGGTCCGCTGCGTGACGGGCGGGACCGGTGGTCCACGAGTGCAGCCCACACTGCGCACGCAGCGACTTCACATACCGCGGCACCGGAACCGCACCCTGGTCGTGACGACCCACGAGTCGTGGTGTGTCGACACCCCAGTACGGCAGGGGCGCGCCGTCGTACCCGGAGTACCAGGCCTCGACGAGGCGGTCATCGTGGAACTCGGGAGCGGACCGCTCCGCGCCGTTGTCGCGTGCCTGGTCGCAGGCGGCCCACACGTGTAGCAGCTCGCGTGGTCTGCGTAACGCGGCCAGATCGGTTATGGTGGTTGAGCCCATGAGAAGTTCCCCTTCTGTTGGCGTGCTCTCATGTGGTGCGGCGGGTCGGGTGTGCCAGCACCTGACCCGTCTTCTTTCAGGCGCTCTTGGGGACCTTTTGGTCTTCGAGGAAGCGTTCGATCTCGGTGTGGGGCACGAGGTTGTACTTGCCGACCTTGATGTGGGCGAGCCGTCCGCTGCGGATGAGCCCACGGATGGTCCAGTAGCTGACATCGAGCAGCTCGGCAACCTTCTCCATGCGGTAGGCGAGTTTCTCCTGATCCCGCTCGGGGCCCGTGCCCACGGGGTCGTCGGAGGCTGTCGGCGACTCTCCGGGGTCCTGTGTCATGACCGTTACCGTAGACCTGATCTGACCTGATTTCAACGGCAAGCCCCGTGTTTTCAGGTCACAATCAGGTCAATCGAGGTTATATCTAAGGTCAGATCAGGTCGCCGAGCGTTAAAGGGCGACTACAGGAGCAGGTCAAAACCAGGTCAGACCTGCGACAATCCGCTCCATGCCGCACTACGACGCTCTGTCCAAGGCCGTCCGTGATGCCAGAACCGCCTTACTCTTCTCCCAGCGCAAGGTCGCGGAACTTGCCGGAGTGAGCCTCAGCCTGGTTCAGGCCATGGAGACGGGCGAGGAGCGCAGCTACCAGCCGGCGAAGAAACGTCAGATCGAGGACGCGTTACAGCGACCGCGTGGCTGGATTGATCAGATCCTTCGGGACGGCTACAGCCCGGGCGATCTCCCCCGGCGGGGTGAGATCCAAGCGGACCTCACCCCGCGTGAGCGGATCGCCCGAATGGAGCCGACCGAAGTGAGGGAGATCGCGAAGCTCATCATCGAGGCCACCGGCAACTCGGAGGCAGCTTTGGACTGGGTTGAAGCCGCCAATCAGATCAGACAGGAGTCGACTGAAAGCGCTAAGACGGACCGCCGCCAGGGTGCGTGATGCGGTGATACGAAGTTGAGATCACGACTGGGCCATCTGGGCGTATGCCCTGTAACGCTCGCCATGCTGGGGTAGAAAGATCGGATGCTGAGGAGTGCTCATCGAGCGTGAGTTCGAATGAAGGGAACACGGTGTCAGGGAAGAGGCCCACCACACCAGTAAATGATCATCTGCCCGCGCTGTTGATGTGGGTTGCCGCAGGTGCAACGATCGCGGCCGGGTTCGTCGGCTGGTTACTCGCCGCAGGGCATACGGCGAACAAAGAGCTCTATCTTTTTTCTTGGCTGCGATGGTAATTGCTTGGGTTTGTGCCACGGTAGCGCTTTCGCACTGGACGGCTGCTAAGCAGCAGCATCGCGCGCAGGAGCGCCTGAAGAAGCATTTGATCAAAATCATCGATGATCGCACCGACCGGATTGATGAGCAGATGATGAACGCGATGAACGGCATGGAGGAGCGGCTACTCTCTGCGATCAAGGCTCATTCGTTCGCGGCGGTCGTCGAGCCGCGATCAGGTCACCGCGGCACCCGGGGCGCCACGCCACTGCGCCCCGTCGAACGGGCTGACTGATGGCGCGCCCACCAACGCCGGTCGGGCACCACGGCACCATCAACGTCAAAGACCGCTCCTACGTCAACAAGGCTGGCGTGACGGTCAAGAAGTTCACCGCCTACACCTACTTCCGCATGGCGGACGGGAGCCTCCCGCAGATCGAGCGATCAGGCCCGTCGAAGACGGCCGCTATCAACAACCTGCGGGAGCGGCTGACCGTCCTCGCGAACGAGGCCATCGGCGGCGAGATCTCGGGCGAGACCCGCATGACACGGGTGATCGATCTGTGGATCGACGAGATCGAAACTGAGCGCGATTTGGGTGGTATCTCCCCGAACTCTGTGCGGAACTTCAAGTCCTACGTGAAGAACTGGGTCAAGCCTGCGATCGGGCAGTTGCAGGCACGTGAGGCGGAGCGGATGCCTGGCAGCTTCAACAGGCTGCTGAAGAGGTGCCGCAAGGAACGCAGCTACGCCGCGGCGAAGACCTTGCGGACGGTGCTGAACAGCATCTGCATGTTCGCGATCCGGAACGGCGCGATGACGTCGAACCCGATGGCCGCGACGAGCCGTCTGGTGGTGGGTGAGCAGAAGGAGATCCGGGCCCTGTCCGGGGAGGAGCGGGCGGACCTTCACCGCAAGCTGGTCGATCTCGGGCAGCGTAAGCAGTTCGACAAGACCGGCCGCCGGCTCGGCGGGCGGGGCCGGGTGTGGTTGAAGCTGCCCGACATTCAGACGTGCATGTTGACGACGGGTGTGCGGATCGGTGAGCTGTTGGCGCTCGCCGGGGACGATGTCGATCCGGTTCATGCGCGGGTCCGGGTCCGGCACCATCTGATTCGGATCGATGGGGAGGGCATCGTGCGGGTGCGGTATCGCAAGGGCGACAACCCGGGCCGCGGTGAGGTGCTGGATCTGCGGGTGCCGCAGTGGTCGGTGCCGACGTGGCGGCGGTTGAAACTCGCGTCCGGTGGGGGGCCGCTGTTCCCGTCGAACAAGGGCGGGTGGATGGACCCGTCGATCGTGATCAACCGTCTGCAGGAGGCGTTCAAGGAGGTCGGCTATGAGGGGATCACGTCGCATGTGTGGCGCAAGACGGTGACCGACGTGTTGAACGAGGCCGGTCTCCCGACGAACATGATCGCGGACCAGTTGGGCAACACGGTTGCGGTGGTGGAGCGGCATTATCGGACGCGGTTCAAGCCGAACGCTGCTGCGGTGGCGGCGCTGGAAGCGGTGAACTACTTGCCGGGCGATGAGCTTGATCCACAGGGGTGAGCCTCATGGATCCAGTAAAAACCCAGTGTATTGGTGCACCGCCGTGCGCCCCGGACAGCCCCTGACGGCCGTTTACATCTGCTAATCCGCCTCGTACACCCCCGGACGGTCTCGATCCAGCGCTTTCGCGTGTTAGCCGAAGGGTTGCTGGTTCGAGTCCAGCCGGGGGAGCAGCGCAAACAGGGCCCCGGAGATCATCCGGGGCCCTGTTGACATCCAGGGGTGACATCAGTTCCCCGCGGCCAGCTGGTTCATCCGCTCAGCCATCTGCCGCTTCGCCTGGTCCAGCACATGACCGTAGATGTTGGCCGTGGTCGTGATCGAGGCGTGGCCCAGCTGCTCCATCACCTCGCGGATGGTCGCCCCGTCCTCCAGGAGCAGCGTCGCGCAGGTGTGGCGCAAGTCATGCACGCGGCTGCGATCGATGCTCGCTCTCCGTAGCACCCGGTCGAGCATGGTGTTCACATTCCGGGGCTCGACCACCCTCCCCGAACGGGTGATGAACACAAGATCGTCCGGCTGCCCCGGTGCCGGGTTCAGGGGTTCGGTCAGCCGCTCGGCGGTGTCCCGGCGGTGCGCCTTGAGCGCCGCCAGACAGACAGGCGGCAGGTACAGCACGCGCCGCGACTTCTTCGTCTTGGGCTCGCCGAACATCAACTTGCCCCGCACCCGCTGGACCGTCCGCCGCACGTGGAACTCCCCCGTGGCCAGGTTGATGTCCGACCAGGCCAGCCCCAGCACCTCACCCTTGCGCAGCCCAGTGGTGATCAGCACGAGCCAGAGCGCGGACAGCCAGTGCTCAGAGGCATGTCGGATGAACCGCCGCGCGTCGGCCGCCGACATGGGCTCGACCTCGAAGTGATCCCGTGACGGTGCCTTGACCAGGGTGGTCACGTTGCGTCCGATCAGCTCTTCCCGCACCGCGTTGTTGAGCGCACTCCGCAACACCTCGAACACGTTCTGCACGTAGCGCGCCGACAGCTTCCGGCCGTGCACCGTCTCCATCTTCCGGAGCTTCGCGAGCATCTTCCGGACATCGGCCGGCGTCAGAGCGTTCAGCTTCCGCGACCCGAGCAGCGGCTTGAGGTACCGCCGGACGACGACCTCGTACCCCGAGTACGTCGAGGCCCCGCGCTCGACCCGCACGATCTCGTCCAGCCAGTAGTCTAGGTAGTCCCCCAGCTTCATCGATGAGGAGATCGACGGCACGCCCTTGCGGTTGTTGTCGAGCAGCTCGATGCGCTTGTTGTTCACCTCCTCCCAAGTTTTGCCGTAGACGTACTTCCGCTGCCGGGTGCCGTGCACCGTGAGCACGTAGACGGCCGCCTGGTAACGCCCGTCCTTGCGCTGCACAATCGTGCCCATCCCGTTGGCCGCACGCTTCGCCATCACGCCGCCTGCGCATTTAGGGACCGCACGTACTCGTCGACTGCGTCCCGAGGAATCCGGCGCGAGCCGAACACCTTGACGGATCGCAACTGTCCTAATCGGATCAAGTCGTAGACCCGCGTCCGGCCGATGCCGAGCAGGTGCGCGGCTTCGTCGACGCGGAGCAGGATCGGTTCCATTGCTTCTCCCTTCAGTGTCCTTCGATCTCTTCTCGCGCAACACGTTTGCGCTCCCGCGCCTTGGCCGCGGCCGTGTTCGCCAGGGCGGCGTCGCCGATGGTCAACCACCCGACGCCAACGAAGATCCAGTTCAGGGTCACCGCGGACTGTTCGCCGTCTTCGTCCGCATCGGTCGGCAGGGTCTCTTCGGGGTGTTCGCCGCGGTGGAATGCCTTACGGACTGCCCTAAGCGCTGTCAGCGTGGTGGAGTAGCAGCGGCTCTTGGTGGAGAAGTGGCCGCCGAAGCCGAGCATGTGCGCCCACTTCTGGAGCTTGCCCCAGCCTTTGGCCCACTCGGTGCGCTGCTGCTTGCCGGTGTAGTAGAAGGGCCGCTGCCCGAGCCGCCAGCAGGCGACGAGCTGCCGGGACTGATGGTTGTCGCGCTCCGCGTGCATGTTCGCGTCGAGCTGCGTCAGCCGCCGGGAGACGTGCCCGGCTTCCTCGGTGGCCTTGGTGGCGTACTTGGCGAGGTAGGCGGCCACAGCGGTGGTTGTCAGCGCCCCGCGGTCATCGTGATCGCTCGCGCGAAGGTGGACGGGGCGGATCTCGCGCTGCTTGCCCCAGGTGATGGTCCAGCCGGTGCGTCGCCGGGGGTGGGGTGCCGTGGTGAAGCGTGTGACAATCGCAGCGGTGTCGATAAGGCTGCTCAGCAGCTCCGGCGTGATACTCGGATCCGGCGCGACGATGGTATACGGATCGTTCAGGTCGAGGCCATCGAGCCTGATCAGGGCGTGGAAGTGCACGACACCGCGCCGCTGGTACTCGGCCACCTTGGCGTACGACAGCCGCACCTGAACGCCCCGGTCCTTGGCGGCCGCCTTGAGGTACCTGTTGAGTGTGATCGTGGTGCGCCGCCACAGCTCCCCGGCGTGGAAGTTCCAGACGGCCTGCGCGTCGTAGTCGTAGCAGTCCCGGCAGATCGGCTCCCCCATGCACGAGTCACCCTCGCCATGGCGCACCCTGCACTCGGTCGAACGACCATGCGGGCAGAGCGGGGCGTACCGCCGGGGCCGACAGGGCTTGACCTGCCCGTTGCTGACCACGCGAGTGTGCACGGCCCCGAAGGCCGGCGCGGTGAGCGTGACGAAGAAGCATGGATGCTCGGTAACGGTCTCCGGGACGCCCTTCCCGCCGACGAGACCCGCTTTCACGAGCTGGTAGGTGTCGGCCCGATAGGTCTCCGCGCACGCCGGGCAGACCGAGGCGCGGCGGTTCTTGCAGGCGACGTAGAGCAGCCCGTCCGGCATGTCGTCGGTGACCCGCTCGACCTCACCGCCGCCCCAGTCCGCTTCCACGCGAAGGCGCACAGGCCGGGAGCAGGCAGCCGCGGGCATGACGTGGGCGAGCCACCAGCGGTAGTCAGGGCTACTCGCGCGGCGCAGGATGTCCGGCTCGGCGACGGCTCCCAGCCCCACCACGGTCTTGGTGGTGGGGCTGAGGGTCCTGGTCGAGACGGTCAAGGGTGCTCCGGGTCAGGCGAACAGGTGCGCGTAGGCGTCGACGTCTTGGGTGGTGGCCCACCGCCAGCCCTCCAGGAGTTCGCCGGTCGGCGCGTAGGCGGGCAGCAGCGCGTAAGGGTCGAACGCGGAGATCGGTAGGGCGATGAAGCCGCCGATTTCGGGCGCGTGCGCGAGGCGGGCGACGTCGACGGCGTTGTTCTCGCCGGTGACGAAGACCCACAGCTGCTCGGGAGTGAGGGCCATGGGTTTGGTTGCGGTCAGCATGAGGGCAGTCCTCTCCTGCGAGTCGAATTGCGAATGCGGATTAGGCGGTCTTGCGAGTGCGGATCTGGCGCGCGTATTCGACGAGCGAGTGAATGTGCGCGTCGGTGAGATAGGCGGTCTTCATCCGGCGCGGAATGCCGCCTTCGGCGAGCAGCAGGGCGACGCCGCGTTCCTCCGGGGCGATGTTGGAGGCATCAAATCCCTGCGCGGCCCAGCCCCGACCGAGGATGATGTCCGAGCTGGAATCGGTGGTGCAGCGATAAGCCATGCGGTACCCGAACAGGTCCCGCAGCGAAGTAGGGATGATGTCGGCAGAAGGCCGCTGAGTCGCGGCTACGACGATGATCCCGGCAGCCCGGCCCCGGGCCACGAGGTCCCGCAGCAGGCGGACGAACTGCTCTTGCTGATCCTTGGTGCCCATCGTGGCCGAGAACAGGGCCAGTTCATCGATCACAACCATGATCACGTCGATCGGGTCGTGACGGTCGATCTTGCGCCGCCGCACCCGGTCCAGCTCGACATACCGGCGGTCCATCTCCGCCTGCAACCGCTCCAACGCGGTCAGAGCGCGTTCAATGTCGGGGCCGACGAACAGGTCGGCCACCTCGCGCCACAGGCCCAGTTCGACCTGTTTGCCGTCGAAGAGCCACAACGACAGGTCCGGGCACAGCGCCCCGTGCGCGACGATGTTGTTCAGGCCCACGGACTTACCCGCGCCGGGCTCGCCTGCAAGCAGGATGTTGCGCCAGATCAGCTCGATGTCCACGCCATAGCCGTCTTCGTAGATACCGAGGTGCACCGGGTCGTAGATCGACAGCCCAGCCACCGGAATGGTGTTCTTCCGCATGACCACGCCTCTCAGTCGATGTAGTCGGAGAGGTCTTCGCCGTGGACCACCGCGGCCGGCTTCGGCGCGGGCTTGTCCTGCACGGGCAGCGGCGTGACCGTGGCGGCCGCGATGGGCTCGGTCCCCTCACTACGGGATTTGCGAACAAGAGACGCCACCTTCGCCAGGGGCGAGTCGATCGGCGTCGAGCGGTCCAGCGGGTCACGACGGATGACCTCGACCGCGAACAGGGTGGACAGCTTGCGCACCCGGCGCACACGCGCGTCACGGGCATAGCAGGCGGGCGCGATGTACTCGAGGACCGCTTCCAGATCACCGGCGGAGGAGCCCGCACGGCTCCACAACCAGATCCGCTCCCCGGTCTTCGTGGGCCGCGCCCACAGCATGAACGGCAGCGCGCCGTCCAGGTTCATCGTGCGGGCACGCGCCTGCCGCAGGCAGGTCCGCAACCGGTGCCGGTCGACCAGGCACCAGAACCGGGAGAACACGAACCAACGGCTCTGCGGCACCAGCACCACGACAACCACGGTCCCGGTGAAGATCAGCCAGGCGTAACCCTCACCGACCTGGTGGTACAGCCACGCCATGCCCACGAGGAACACGGCGGTCAGAAAGATCTCTGCGCGCCAGCGCAGCAACACGCCCAGGCCCACGACGAACCAGTGCTGCTTCGGGGCGTGCCAGAACTCCATGACATCGATGCGGCGCGCGCCACGCGCCCGGCGGATAGACTTCGCCACGACTCCTCCAAGGTGGAGACGAAAGAGGCACGGGTCCGGACAGGAACCGCCAAGAACCAGACCGGTCCCGTGCTTCTCTTCGAGGGGAATGACTAACGGCCGAGGGTGTTCCGCTCGACCAGGTCCCGGCTGTTGTGCCGGGTGAACACTTCAGACGTTCGTCACGGTCAGGAAGCGGAGTTCGCCGACGTCTTCGAACCGGAGACAGCCTTGATGTCGACGGCACGGAAAGCCACGCCGTTGCGGCCGTTCTGTGCCCACGGAATCGCCTGCAGCTCAACGGGCGTCACGACGGTGCCAGTGGTGACCTTGGGGGCCTGCGGGGCCGCGACGGTCACACTGATCACCTCCGCGCCCGAGCCGTCCATGGCAACCAGCTACACAGTCCACATAGGAACGTTCGTGCTGCGCTCGACCCGCTGAATTCCGTTCTGATCCGTCTTCGGCTGAGCCTCCCGGCCGACCGTGAACGTCACCTGCGAAGTGTCGATGACCAGACGCATAATCTGTCCTCCAAGAGTGATCAGTTCCGCACCGCTCCATAGCGCTCTTCGGTGCGTCCCTGACGATGCCGCCGAGGACGGGGACAGCTTCACCGCACGGAGGGACATCTAGGGACGTCTCTGGTAGCGTGAAGACGTCCCTAGGAGTACTTGGGGGAGGGTCGATGACCAACGAGCGTCTACGTGACGCCCTGCTGGTCCGGGGTCTCACCCCGGACCAGCTCGCCGAGCGTATCGCAGTGGACCCGAAGACGGTCGAGCGCTGGATCACCAAGGGCCGCACGCCCTACGCGAAGTCGCGGCACAAGATCGCGGCGATCTTGCAGGAGAGTGAGAGCTACCTATGGCCGGACGCGCTGTCCGAGGCCAAGGCGAGCGAGGTCAGCAACTCCGAGATCGTGAAGGTCTACGCCCACCGCAACTCGGTGCCGGCCGACCTGTGGGACAAGCTGCTGGCACAGGCCACGACGTACGTGGACATGCTGGTCTACGTGGGCATGTTCATGACTGAGAAGCCCGGCCTCCTGGAGCTGCTGCGCGGCAAGGCCGAGGCGGGTGCGCGAATCCGGCTGCTGTTCGGCGACCGGGACGCAACGGCGGTGATCCAGCGCAGCACCGACGAGGGCATCGGACCGCACACGATCTCGGCCAAGATCGACCACGCCCTGGCCTACTTCCGCAAGCTCGACGGCGTGCCCGGTATCGAGATCCGCACCCACGGAACGGTGCTGTACAACAGCATCTTCCGCTTCGACGACGAGATGATTGTCAACCCGCACGTCTTCGGCAAGATGGCCGCGCACGCCCCCGCGCTGCACCTACGGCGGTTGTCGGCGGGCGACCTGTTCACCACCTACGCGGACAGCTTCACCGCCGTGTGGGAGCACGCTCAACCGCACAAGTGGGAGGACTGAGGCTCGTGCCGAAGAAGGACTACTACGACGACCCCGGCGCCCCGGCCGCCAACAGCATCGTGCCCGCCGTCGCCGCCGTGGTGCGCAACGAGGCCGGCGCCATCCTGATGATCGAGCGCACCGACAACGGCCTGTGGGCACTCCCCGGCGGAGCCCAGGACCTCGGCGAGTCAGTGGTGGACGCCGTGCGGCGCGAGGTCGAGGAAGAGACCGGGCTGACGGTCGAGGTGACCGGGATCAGCGGCATCTACTCCGACCCCAAGCACGTCATCGCCTACGACGATGGCGAGGTCCGGCAGGAGTTCTCGATCTGCTTCCACGCCCGCCCGCTCGCAGGGTCGTTGCGGCCCAGTTCGGAGTCACGGCAGGTGCACTGGGTCGCGCCGGAGCGCCTGGACGAGCTGGACATCCACCCGTCCATGCGACTGCGGATCGATCACGCGGTCAAGCACCCTGCGGACGTCCATTTGGGTTAGCCGCCGAGACGGCGGAGAGACGGCCCTTCGTGCGCTCGACGGCTGCCAGCAGTTCGGGAGTGGCACCGGTGATGAACCGAGTCACGAGATGGTCAGGGCCGTAGCGCCGCTTGATCTCCGCGATGCGGTCTTCGGCGTCGACGGTCTCGCCGTCCGGCGAGGTGGTCAGGTCGCAGTACCAGAGCGCGTCGCGGATCGAGCCGCGTTCGTCGTGGAAGTCGGCCAGCTCTTCGGTCAGCCCCCGCAGTTCGGCTTCATAGACGGCGTAGGAGTGGTGTGCGACGAGGTGCACGAGCCGTTCGGGGGCGTCGACCTTGGCGAGGTAGGTAGCGCCGTCGATGGGGTGAAAGCCGGTGTCGACCAGATCGGGCGCGTACCCGATGTCGTGAAGGATGGCCGCAGCTTCCAGCAGTTCGGCGTCCGATCCGGCGATCGGCGCGAGGGTGCGCGCCTGCCGGGCTACGCCCTGGACGTGGGCCCATCGTCGAGGCAGCGCGTCACGCAGCTTCGCCTCGGAGAGGTCGTATGCCCACGAGATCAGCGACATCCGCCCACCGTAACGTCAAGATTCAGCGGACGCACGAGGCCCGCGAACGAAGGTGCCCTTCGAACGGACCGTGAAGACCAGACCCAGTTCCCGCAGGACGCTGGTCGCATGACGAGCCGTGCCCAGCGCCACGCCGTACTCAGCAGCCAGGCGCCTTTCGGCCGGTAACGGGGTGTTGGGCTTCAGTTGGCCCGCAGCAATGAGCCTGGCCAGGTGATCGGCCAGCTGCTCGTAGATGTACTTGTCCGGGTTGCTGTCCGGATCAAAGACGATGCGTCGGTCGACGGCATGGCTGCCATCGAGGTCATCGCTCATGCTCCCTCCTGCCTGTCGGCGACATCGGTTGCGCACCCCGCCGCACGACGGTGCCACTCGCTGCGGCAGGGCACGACCGCCAGGATATCCGATTTTGGGATATTCGCTGACTCTCCGGTCGCCTTGACAGGTGGAGAAGTCGATCTACTCGGCCGAGTACCAGCAGCTCTGCCGCCTCCTGCGCGAACTACGCCAGGAAGCCGGCCTCACGCAGGTGCAAGTGGCAGAGCGCCTGGGAGTGCCACAGTCGTTCGTCAGCAAGTATGAGTCGGGCGAACGACGACTCGACGTCGTAGAAATGTACTACATCTGCAAGGCGTTAAACACTCGAATAATCGACCTTCTTACCGCGCTCGAACAACGCTGGGGCACGTGAAAATTATCGCGCTTCGCTCTCGTCTTTCGAATCTGCGTTTCGTTCACGAGCTAGACCCGTCGGCCGGATCGGATAGTCGGAATACATGTGAGCAAACGGTGAGTCGACGCTCCGAGTAAAGCGCAGAACCTCGGCACTCTCCTTGATTCGAGCTGAACCCATCACGTACTGAGGCTCCGTTGGCCGCGGAAAATGGAGCCATGAATAGCTGTTTGGGAGGTAGATTACGTGCTGATATCCTCGCCGGTGCGAGAGCATCATCTTTTGGCGTTCCATTGCATCACCCTCATGGCTCGCCAAACTGTATGTAAGTCGGCATAGCCCGTTGGATTCTAGTAGAGATATGGCTTCGCGGGTATTTTCGAGAGAAACTCGCAATTGCTCGAGACTCGTGGGCGATCGACGCGGATGATTAGTGGCGTTACGAAGCTCTGAAACTTGAGCTCCAAGGAGCAGCTTGCTGACCGACTTCAGGAGCTCGATGATGCTTGCCTGTGAGTCATCAGCGAGATCCAAAAAGGGGATGGTGTGATCAAATGGAAATACCTGCAGCTCCTCGACTTTCGACCATTCAGGATACTGCGAATCGTCGCGCTTATACTTAGATTTGTCGACCTGAATACCAGAAAGCTTACCGGCCAACCTCTGAAATGCCCTGCACAGAGCATACAAATTGGGTTTATCGGAAAATTCAACTTTATGCTCTGAATTGTCCTCATCGTCGTTAAGACTGAGAAGCGAGGTGAGAGGATCCACGTCCTCTCGGTAAGTGAAGGGCTTCTGACTAGTAAAGTGATCGGTAGTGAGCGCCCACGTGACATACGACGCACTGTCGTAGAGAACATCCTCCAGTTCTTTCCAGAACTTGTGACAGAGACTATCTAGATTCTCGTAAAATTCAGTCGAAGCTTCTGAATCTTTCCGTCGGATCTCAAGCAGGATCTCCTCTTGAAGAGAGAAGAGTCTCGCGTTCTTATCCGGAAAAGTATCTACGGGGAAGCCCAACTTCCACATCATCGTATCCACAAGCATTGCATCCGATCGAGGAATTCTCTCATCGAACTTCAAGTACTCGCTGGCGACTATCACATTGCTGCGGCGAGCAAGGGCCAATCTCTCGATGATTTCACTGGGGTCCTCGTTCTGAAGATGCCTCTGCAAGCGTCGCTCCACCGACTCTTCCGGCTCAGCGCGAAGTTGCCATAAGAGTTCATCTCGATCGCTCTGCTCTTGCAGATTGTACATTTTGTCGACGAGTTGCCGAAGCCGGAGTGGCGCTATGGACGTTCGGCGACTCTGCAGCCTGACACCTAAACGGCTTAGTTCCGCGAAGAGGCTATATGGACCGTAGGACGTATCGCGGTTTACCGTCGCAGTGCGGACCTCCCCCTCCGGGACCTTGATTTGTTGCTCGGCGACCAATGCATCGAGAGCTGCGACGATGCTCTCATTGTCAGCGGTGCAAATCAGTTGGAGCATCTGCGCACGGTTCAACTTTGATGTTATCGTTTCGCTTTTACCTCGCAAACCGACCGTTTCTGCGACGCTGCGCAGCTGGCCACCTCTCTTATCGAGAAGCCAAGCCAAACATGACCGCATCTCCTCATCTGTTAGAGCATCGCCAATTAGAGTAATGTAGGGCTCACCATTGCTTTCAGACGAATGAGAAGCTTTCGAGCCGAACGTGTCAAAGAATCTGAACCAAGCTTCAATCGACTGCCCGTCAGAATCAAGCATTTTACCAATCTTGCTGCGGTGTTCATTGATTGGCGCATCCTGACTGGTCGTCAGGGCGATTTTGTGCACCAATCGACAGGAGGAATCGGAGCAAAATTGCAGGGGGATTGTTGTGCGTGGACTGATCAACCGAGAAGTTGAACTCAGCAATAGCCCATAAGGACCGGACACGAACTCGTCCACTTGATAGACACCTTGAGGCATGCTGTGGAGCAACTCCAAGGTCTCCTTATTGGAGAGTGCGCTCTTCTCCTGATCATGTAATCCATTGAAATGATCAAACAACTGCCGCCCGAACCTGAACGTTAACAAGAGTTCATGGGATTTGATTTGCTGACTGATAGCTGAAATAACCTTGTCGATGTTGGTGCGTTCAACATCCACCAGCGGCTTGGGTCCTAGCATCTCTAGAAAGCACAGGAGGCGAGCTTCCGGGAAGGGCACACCTGCCTTGCTGAGACGCTGAAATATCTTCTCGCCATACGACGTCAGCACGATTGGCGTATGTAATCCCTCGGGAACTCGATACTTATCGTCAATGACGCAATGAGTCAGAAAGTAGCTGAGGGAGTGCAAGCGCAGCACTCGACTACGCTGCTCGGCATCTGGATATAGCTCAAGAAGCTCCTGCGTCGACATCTGCGGCAATTCGGTTCCCTCCAAATGGATGACTAAGCAAGGTAGCGTGAGAACTTTCTTTACGTCTTCAAGCCGCCCTAGCGGGCGGGCGCGCGGGCCGAACTGGCACGCGGCCGAGCTGGCCCGCTCCGCTCTGCACGGCCGCGCTCAACGCCGTCGGCCGGCGCGCGCGGGGCGCGGGAAGGGCGCATGAGAAAGACACGGAGCACCCAAGGCAGGCGGCTGCCAGTAGGCGCCACCTTTCCGCGATCGCCGGATGGTCAATGCCGGGCCGGGCGCCGTCAACCCCGCTTCGCGCCGATCACGCCTCTGGTGGTCGGTTCGTGCACGCACAGTCACATCCCGTACTTCGGCTGTGCGGCGTGATCGGTTACAAGGGTTGACGGCGCCCGTCCCGGCTATGGGCGGCTTGGGATCGCGGAAAGGTGACGTGCGGTCGGAGCGCACCCCCTTTGAACAGCGTTTTCGCGCTCGCGCGGCCCCCGGCTGCTGACATCCAATCGTGACATCAACGGCGGCGGACTGACGCGAACAATCCTGGCGAATCCTGGGCCAGCAGGACGAGCCGGAGCAGCGCAAGCCCAGGTCACCATCAACCACCATGTAGCTGTTAACCGAAGGGTTGCTGGTTCGAGTCCAGCCGGGGGAGCTTCCACCCCAGGTCACCGACCTGGGGTTTTTCTTTGCCGACGAAAAAGGGGCACGCCACCGGCGTGTGACGTGCCCCATGCCGAGAAAAAATCAAACGCTCCGCAGCACCGACACCACGGCGCCCAGGATCACGGCCCGGTCGCCGTCGATTACCTCGTACGCTGGGTTTCGCGGCTCCAGGTACACGTGGCCGTTGCGGCGCCGGTAGACCTTCACCGTCGCCTCCTCGTCGATCATCGCGGCTACTATCTGGCCCGAGTGGGCCTCCGACTGCTGCCGCACCACCACGATGTCGCCGTCGCAGATTGCCGCGTCGATCATCGAGTCGCCGCGCACCCGGAGGCCGAACACGGTGCCGCGCCCGGTCAGTTCCCTCGGCAGCGTCAGCGTGTCGTCCAGCTGCTCGATCGCCGAGATCGGCGTGCCCGCCGCGATGTCACCCACCACGGGCACCGGCACCGAATCATCCGACGAGGAACCAGGCGACGACGAACCGGCCAGGAACGCCCGCACGTCGATCGGCCGGGACATCGTCGCGCTGCGGCGCAGGAAACCCTTCTCCTCCAAGGCCGCCAGGTGCTTCGACACCGACGACGAGGACCGCAGCCCGACCGCCTCGCCGATCTCCCGCGTGTTCGGCGCGTACCCGTACCGGTTCACCCAATCGCGGATCGCGACCAGGATCCGCTGCTGCCGCTCGGGCAGTGACGCCACGTCCAGGTGCTCGAAAAGATCGTCGTAGGAGGCCACCCGCGGATGTTAGACGCTCACACCCGCGCCACCGCGAACACCCGCCGGAACGGGAACCACGTCGTCCCGTCCGCGCGCGGCGGATAGGCCTCGTTCAGCAACGGCGCCAGCTCGGCGCGGAACCGCTGCCACTCGTCGTCGTCCAGCGCCGCCCGCACCGGCCGCAACGCGGTCCCGGTGATCCACTCCAGCACCGCGTCCGGCCCGCTCAACCGCTGCACGTACGTCGTCTCCCAGGCGTCCACCGAACACCCCGCCTCGGCGAACAACTCCGCATACTCCGCCGGCGAGGCGACCGCTTCGACGCCCCGCAGCCCGCCCACCCGCGCAGACCACTCCGGCCGGGCCACCACCTCCCGGACCAGCGTGTGCGACGGCGAGTCCATGTTCCCCGGCACCTGCATCGCGAACCAGGCGCCAGACGGCAGCTCCCCCACCCAGCGCCGCAGCAACGAACGGTGCTCCGGCACCCACTGCAGCACCGCGTTGGTGACCACGACGTCCGTGTCCGGCTCCGGCGACCACTCGCGCACGTCGGCCACCCGCGCATCGAGCCCCGCGGTGCGCGCCGCCTCGACCATCTCCGGCGAGCTGTCCAGCGCCTCCAGCTTCGCCCCTGGCCAGCGCGAGGCCAGCGACAACGTCAGGTTTCCGGGCCCGCAGCCCAGGTCCACGACCCGCCGAGGCTCAGCCGCGTCGATCCGGCCGATCAGGTCATAGAACGGGCGTCCCCGCAGGTCCGCGTAGTCGAGGTACTTCGCAGGATCCCACACAGTACGAGCGTACTGCTAAGCCTGGGGCGGCGCCAGCTTCTCCGCGGCCTCCCGCGCGATCGCCGCAACGACGTCGAGGTCGACGCCCGGATCCGGCCGCGCCTGCAGCACCACGCCGTCGCGCCCGGGCAGTTTCCGCTGCACGAACCACACCCCGCCGCTGGTCAGCTCCGCCCGGTGGCGCGCCCGGATCGAGCCGTCCACGCGCTGCCGGACCAGCCACGGCACCTTGCCCGGCCGCGGCAGCTCGAACCGCACCGGCTCGCGGTCGCGCAGCACCACCGCGGCGCCTGCCGTGCCGGTCTCGTCGGCCTCGGTGACCGTCAGCGCCCCGTCACCCCAGACCGCCTTGCTGATCAGGTGCCAGCCGATCCGCCGGGCGCCATCGGGCACCGGAATCCACAGCCCCAGCTCGGTGACCACCAGGTGCCCGCCACCGCGGACCGGCGCCGACCCGATCGCGTTCTCCCCCTCGGCCAGGCGTCCGGGGAAGTCCTCCGGCAGCGGGTCGCCGATCAGCCGTCGCAGCCACCGCACGGCCTACCCCAGCCCGCCGATGGCCTGCGCCTTGAGCGCCTTCCGGTACTCCTCCAGCGCGACGAGGTCCCCGAACAACGCGCGGTAGTCGTCGGCCGCCTCGATCGGCGACAGCCGCTGCAGCCGCGACTTGATCTCCGCGATCTGCCGCCCGACCAGGTTCTCCTGCACCGCGGCGATCATGCTGCCGATGTAGTGCCCGTCGGCCTCGCCCTTGGCGCGCAACGGTTCCACGGCCAGCTCGGACAGCAGCGAGCGCACCGGCCCGTCGGGCGTGTACGGGGTCGCCGCGTCGATCAGCGCCGGCCCGGCCAGCCCGCTGCCCGTGCCGCCGGCCTTGAGCACCGCGCGGTGCACCGCCACGTACGCCGGGTGGGTGAAGGCCTCCTCGGGCAGCGCGTCGTACTCGGGGCCCGCATACGCCGGCTCCTGCAGCGCGGCCTTGAGCACCTCGCGCTGCGCCATCAGCCGCGGGTCGTTCGGGTCCGGGCGCGGCACGTCCGCCGCCGGGGTGCCGTTGACCCGCTGCACCGGCTTGCGCCCGTTGGTCCGGACCGCGCCGCCCGCGCTCTCCCGCACGCGCCGCACGACCATGGCCTCGTCCTGCCAGCCGACCCACCACGACAGCTTGGTGGCGTAGCCGTCCCGCTTCGCGCGGTCCTTGATCTGCGCGACCAGCGGCACGGTGCGCTGCAGCGCGGCGACCTGCCCGTCGACCGAGTCGAGGTCGTACTCCTTGAGGATGCTGCGGATCGCGAACTCGAACAGCGGCGTGCGGCGGGCGACCAGGTCGCGCACCGAGGCCTCGCCCTTGGCGAGCCTCAGGTCGCACGGGTCCATGCCGTCGGGCGCGACCGCGATGTAGGTCTGGCCGGCGAAGGTCTGCTCGCCCTCGAACGCCTTGAGCGCCGCCTTCTGGCCCGCCTCGTCGCCGTCGAAGGTGAAGATGATCTCGCCGCGGAACGCGTCGTCGTCCATCAGCAGGCGGCGCAGCACCTTCATGTGCTCCTCGCCGAACGCCGTGCCGCAGGACGCGACCGCGGTGGGCACGCCGGAGGCGTGCATCGCCATCACGTCGGTGTAGCCCTCGACGACGACCACCTGGTGCCGCTTGGCGATCTCCCGCTTGGCCAGGTCGAGCCCGAACAGCACCTGCGACTTCTTGTAGATCGGGCTCTCGCTGGTGTTGAGGTACTTGGCCTGGATCGGGTCGTCGTCGTGCAGCCGCCGCGCGCCGAACCCGACGACGTCGCCGGACAGGTCGCGGATCGGCCACACCAGCCGCCGGTGGAACCGGTCGATCGGGCCCTGGCGGCCCTCCTTGACCAGCTGGGCCTTGAGCAGCTCGCTGAACTCGAAACCGCGGTTGAGCAGGTACTTCGTCAGCTTGTCCCAGCCCGCCGGTGCGTAGCCGCAGGTGAACGTGCGGGCCGCGGTCTCGTCGAAGCCGCGCTCGGCGAGGAAGTCGCGGGCGATCTGGGCCTCGGGCGTGCGCAGCTGCTCGGCGTAGAACTCGGCGGCGGCCTTGTGCGCCTCGACCATGCGGCTGCGCGTGCCGCGGTCGCGTTGGACGCTGCCGCCGCCACCCTCGTAGGTGAGCCGGAACCCGACGCGGTCGGCCAGCCGCTCGACCGCCTCGACGAACGGGAGGTGGTCGATCTTCATCAGGAACTTGATGACGTCGCCGCCCTCACCGCAGCCGAAGCAGTGGAAGGTGCCGTGCGTGGGCCGGACGTTGAACGACGGGGTCTTCTCGTCGTGGAACGGGCACAGCCCCTTCAGCGCTCCCCCGCCGGCGTTGCGCAGGGCCACGTAGTCGCCCACGACCTCGTCGATCCGGTTGCGCTGGCGCACCTCCGCGATGTCACTTTCCCGGATCCGGCCTGCCACGACGACCAGTCTAGTGACCGGCGGGGCCGGGTCGTACGGCACACTCGGGTGTGTGAGCACGCTGGATGGGGTCGCCGCGGAGTTCGCCGGGCTGCGCGCGCACCTGACCGCCGTCGCGTACCGGCTGACCGGCTCGGTGAGCGACGCCGAGGACGCGGTCCAGGAGTCGTGGCTGCGGCTGGCCGCGCTGGACGAGCGCAAGCGTGCGGAGATCCAGGAGCTGCGGGCCTGGCTGACCACGGTGGTCGGGCGGATCTGCCTGGACCGGCTGCGCTCGGCGACCGCGCGGCGGGAGAAGTACGTCGGCCAGTGGCTGCCGGAGCCGATCGTCACGCCGCTGGGCGCGCCGTCCGCGGACGACCCGCTGGAGGCCGCCGTCCGCGACGAGGGCGTGCGGATGGCGGCGATGATCGTGCTCGACAAGCTCACGCCCGAGCAGCGGGTGGCGTTCGTGCTGCACGACGCGTTCGCCGTGCCGTTCGACGAGATCGCGGAGATCCTGGGCGTCACCACGGCGACGGCGCGGCAGCACGCGTCGCGTGGACGGCGTGCGCTGGACGACGCGCAGCCGCCGCCGCGCGCGGAACTGGCCGAGCAGCAGGAGATCCTCGACCGGTTCATGACAGCGCTGGCCAAGGGCGACGTGCGGGCGGTGGCCGAGGTGCTGCACCCCGACGTCGTGCTCATCGGCGACAGCGACGGCAAGGCCAAGACCACGGTGCAGGTCATGGTGGGCGCGGACAAGATCATCCGCTTCTTCCTCGGCCTGCTGCGGTTCTACCGCCCGGAGGCGCTGGCCGGCGGCCGTCCGCTGCTGGTCAACGGCGATCTCGGGTTCTACCTGCCGCCCGCCCCGGGCGGCGACGGCTACCGGCCGCTGGACGCGCACCTGGAGACGTTCACCGTCCGGGACGGGCTGATCACCGCGATCTACGACCAGGCCAACCCCGACAAGCTCAGCCGGCTTGCGGAACCCGGCACGCGTCCCCCGACGTGAAGCCCTGGTCGGTGATGTCGAGGGCGCTGTTGACGCGGGCGCGCTGGTTCTCCAGGCCGATCAGGTAGGTCAGCTCGATCAGCCCGGGCCGGCCGAACTCGCGCTCCAGCGAGGCGACCTGCTCGTCGGTGACCGCGACCGGGGTCTCGGACATCGCGTCGGCGTAGGCGAGGGCGAGCCGTTCGGCGCGGGTGAACAGCTCCGACGTGGCGTAGTCGTCGATGTTCTTCAGGCGGTCGATGTCCAGGCCGTGGTGCTTCTGCAGCATCGTGCCGAAGTCGACGCACCACGAGCAGCCCAGCCGCACGGCCGTCCGGTACTGGGCGAGCTCGGCCACGTTCACCGGCAGGTGCTTGATCGCCTTCTCGACGAGCATCTCGTGGATCCCGCTGGCGCGCATCAGGGCCGGCCGGTGCGCGGCGACGGCGAACGGCTCCGGCACGGCGCCGAAACGCTTGCGCGCGTAGCGGTAGACGAGCTTGGTGAGCAGGCCGGCGTCCTTTTCGGACACCGCGGGGATGCGTGGCATGTCGTCCTCCTTCGTGGTCCTGCCGAGGGGACGAGACGGCCCCGCGAGATGTGACAGCGAGCGGGTGGCGCCGGTCACCGCGCGGCGACGGCCGCGGCACAGGCCTCCGGATCGTCGGCGACCGCCGGCGCTACCGGGCAACGCTGACGAACATGGGCGCCCCCGGTACCTCGGCTCCGATCCCGCGCGGGCGATCGCGGACGGCCGCGGCGGCAAGAGCTACCTCGCCTTGTTCGAGGTCTTCAGGTCGACGGCTTCCCGGGGTGTGACGGCGAGCGCCACGGCCATCGCGAGAGCGGCGCACGCGAACGCGATCGTCAACCCCGGGCTGCCGAACCCGCCGGTGCACAGCACTGCGACCGCGCCGAGGCCCGCGGTGCCGACGACGCCTCCGGCCTGGCGCGCGAAGGCCAGCACACCCATGCTCGCGCCCAGCACTTCCTTCGCCGCGGTGGTCTGCACGAGCAGCGTGTACGCCGACGCGGTGAGCCCGAACGCGGCACCGGCCAGGAACAGCCCCGGCACGAGCACGGCCACGCCGGCGTGCGGCGCGAGGGCCAGCAGGACGAGACCCACAGCGCCGCTGGCGCAACCGAGCCGCCCCCACGCCGGCAGGTCCGGCCACCGGCGCGCCCACGCCGCGAAGGACGCCGAGGTGACCAGCTGACCGGCCGTCATCGCGGTGAGCAGCGCGGACGTGGCGCCGATCAGCGCGATGGCCAGTGAGACGTAGGTGAAGGTCCCGAACAACGCGAGCCCGGACAACGCGGTGACGACGACCGCGCGACGGGTGGTGCGATCGGAGAACATCGCGCGGACGGCGGGTCGCAGCGGCGGGGTCCGGCCGGTTCCGGTGGGCAGGCCGCGGAAACCGATCGCGAGGGCGATCAGGCACAGCGGGAGGTTGAGCAGGAAGATCCACCGCCATCCCGGTCCGGCGACGAGCAGCGCGCCGAGCGGCGGGCCGCCGACGGAGGCGAGCGCGAAGACCGCCGTCTGCCACCCGGCGCGGCGGATCAGCTGGTCGCGGTCGAACATCTCGCCGAGCGCGCTCATCGCGGTGACGACGAGCCCGCTGCCGCCGATGCCCTGGACGGCTCGCGCTGCGACGAGCGTGGCGATGTCCGGTGCGGCGGCGCAGGCGGCGGACGCGGCGGCGAAGACGAGGACGGACCCGGTGAAGACGGCGCGCCGGCCATGGCGGTCGCCGAGCCTGCCGAGCACGAGCGTGGCGAACGTGACCGTGACCAGGTAGGCGGTGGTGACCCCGGCGACGGCCGTCCCCGCGGCGAGGTCGGCCTGCAGGGCGGGCAGCGCCGCGACGACGACGGTGGTGTCGAGCTGGGCCATCAGCATGCCGAGCAGCAGCGCGGCGAAGGCTCGGTTCTTTGCGTGCATTTCGCACATATTATGCGTGTGTTTTGCACGCATGCAAGGATGACGGCTGACGGAGGGAGTTTTCGATGGCCGCGGGGCGCGCGTTGTTCCGGCTGGTGCGGTTCTGGTCCCGGCGCTGGGCGCCGGAAGTGGCGCAGCGGCTGGACGAGGACGCCCCGCGCACGGCGACCGTGCAGAACCTGTACGTCGTGGAAGCCGTGCACAGCGCCGCGCCGCGCGGGGAGGTCACCGTCGCCGACGTGGCGCGCCAGCTGGGCCTGGACCGCTCGGTCGCGAGCCGGATGATCGCCGACGCCGTGCGCGACGGCTACCTGCGGCGCGACACGTCCGCCGAGGACGCCCGCCGCGCGCGGCTGTCACTCACCGAAGCGGGCGCGGAGTTCCTCGCGGTGTCGCACGCGCACCAGGAGCAGGTGTTCGAGGCGCTGGTGGCGCACTGGCCGGCCGAGGACCGGCGCCGCTTCGCGAACTACCTCGACCGGCTGGCACGTGAGGTGCTGGACTCCTAGGGCGTGTCTGACAAAGATCGCGGTTGGTGGCTGGGATGCTGCTGGTCGTGTCGCGGTTTCAGATGCTCTCGGATGAGCAGTGGGCGTTGATC